>NZ_JAGLEJ010000036.1 GCF_023145115.1 Algiphilus sp. | reverse complement strand
CCTCCTTCAAACCCGGGGCGGTTCACATTGGGCGGCGGGTCCGGCTGAGCTAGTAGTGGACAACACACTTGTACTCGCCTACGACGCGGATTTCGTCTCCTAGATCCGGGTCGAGTTCGATGGGCTGATACTGAGGATCGAGAGAGTCGGGAAGTAGCGCGATACGGGTATGGCGCCAGTCGCCATCGTCATCCGTCGCCTTCTCACTCCGGTAGCGCTTGACGGTGAAACTTGCCCCCGTATCGGGGTCTTCAATACTGCGGTGCTGCACTAGGACGATCTTGCCCTGACGGCTGCCTTCGGGGGCGCCCTGAAAGAGGCACCAGGCGCCATTGGGGATCACCCGGTTCATGGAGTCGCCGATGACCTGGGCTACGAACATCCCGCGCGACGGGCGCAGGTGATCCGGGAGCATGACCCACTGGCACTCTTCCACGGACTGAATCTCGCTGAAGCCTCCTGCAGCCGCCTTGAAGTCCATCAGCGGGACTGCGTTGACGTAGGGCTCTACATCGTTGGCTGGAAGGAGATCCAGAGGGCATGCCGGATCGGAAAGTACTTCGCCGCTGACGACATCGCGGTTGTCGGCGGTTCCTGCCGTAAGCGCTCGGAAGTATTCCAGCGTTTCCTGATCAGTACACCAGATGAAGCAACCCTTCGTTGCGCGGCTCAGAAGGGTTCGGTAGGTGTTCTTGATTATGGCTTCTGCCTTCCCGTCTGCCTCGGCAGCGTTGTTTCGCCGCGCAGTTCGGTAACCCCTGATCGACGAGTCCATATGAGAACGTTCGGTGGGAACCGTCAGGATCTTGCCTTCCCGCACGATAAGGTCCGGGCCGATGATCACACCGGCATAATCCAGCTCCAGGCCCTGACAGGTATGAATGCAACCAATCTGGTGCACTGAGTTCGGCTGCACCAGCCAGAGCGGTCCATCCTTGTCGAGGTTCCATTGCATGGCGAAGTCATGCTCGGGGAACACTATGTCCATCGCATCCGGCTCTCTCTTGCTCTTCCAGTCCCAGCAGTAGCCGGCAAGCAGACGGGCGCGGTTTGCCTCGATGTTGTGATTCAGTACCTTCCTTCGCAGCTCGGTTGGTGAGTCGACCACTTCGACGTGGTAGCCCGTTTCGCTGGAGTCTGTGTTGGCAGTTGAGCGGATCTGCAATGCGTTATCGATCCACGCGAGATAGCCATCCGAGCCATTGCAGCGAAACTGGGATTGCAACTCCGCGCGGTGCACGGTCGCGCCCAATTCGTCTGCCCACCGATTGATCTCTGCTCGTGAGCCGATGTCCCGCCACGTCACGCGTTGGTCTTCATCGATGAAGAAGACGCTGAGCCGGGCCGCCGCGATGAGTTCCTTGATCTGGTTCTCGCCGAGGTTCTGGAACATGCCCGACTTCTCGTTGAGGCGGTGAGCCTCATCGATGATCAAGGCATCGAGCGCATCCGCGTCGGTGCCGTGGTAGGAGCCGGAGCTCTTGAATAGGTTGCGAATGCGGGTGGCATTCGGCGTTCCCGTCAGCTTGCTTTCATAGACCCTTCGAGGCGCCGCGTTCCTCGTGACGTAATGCGCGTTCCGCTCCCGCTGAGTCAGCTCAACGAGCAGGTTGACGGCGACGACGGTCTTTCCGGTGCCGGGCCCGCCTTCAACGATGAGCACCTGTTTCCCCTCGGTTTCGGCGGCGTCACTCGCGGCGAGCGCTTGCTCGTAGATGAGCTTCTGATCATCAATCATCAGAAATTCGCGCTTGCCTTGCATGAGAGCGGCCAAGTGGTCCGCCAATGACTTCGAAGGGCGAATGCGGCCCGTATCGATCAGATACAGAGTCTGCTTCTGGTCTCCGCGGCGAACGTGCTGCGAGATGAAGCGGCGCAGCTTGTCCGAGTCAGCCCGGAGGAAGACTGGTGCGCGCTGCAGGTGCTGCGCGTAAATCTTGTCGCGCACCTCGTCGGCCGAGCAGTTGTGGAGGTACGCGCATGGCCAGAGGGCGATGTTCTCGCTCTCGACGGATTCGTTGAAATCCGAGAGCAATGCTGCGTACGTCCAAGCCTGGTAGGAGGGATGCAGCATCTCTCGCTCACCGCCGCCAACGGCGGTCCGCACGATGCCGTCCTTTTCCGAGGTGGCGATCCTGTCCCACTGCTTGAGTTCGACGATGACGGCATTGTGCTGCCGCTTGTCACCGTACCCGCTGAGAATGAAATCAATGCGTTTCGCGGTCTGGGGGATCTTGTACTCGATCGCCACGCCCGCGTCGTTTGGAATCGCATCGTCATCGACCACATTCTTCATGTACAGCAGAGAGTTCTGCCAGGATCGGACTTCGGATGCGCCAACGCCGCCGAGGCCTTGCGAACGCATGCCTTCCAGAATTCGTTCTTCGATCACGTTGTCGCAGACGTGGGCGACGAATTCTTGCTTGTCAGCGGTATAGATGAACACGGCGGCTACTTGTGAGGCCTAGGTTCTCGGTGGGCGCTTGTGGGTGCCGCGAGAGCTCTCGATTGGATAGTGTGCTCGGTTCTTCTCGATCTTTCGCTCGATTTCGCTCAACAGGTCCGCGCTCAGGGAGTCTGCCAGAAGCATGACGTAGATCTGGACGTCCGCCAGCTCTTCACGGACCCGCTGCAAGTCAGCTTCGGATAGGGAGCGACTCTCTTCGTCGGTCAGCCACTGGAAATGTTCGACCAGTTCGCCGACTTCGGCGGTAAGCGCCATCGCCAGATTCTTCGGCGAATGGAACTGCTGCCAGTCCCGCTCGAGCACGAACTTTCGCAGCTGTTCCCTCACGTTCTGTATCCGAGCTTCTAGCACGACGGCAGTTCGCGTCCTGCTATCGGCGCCTGTTGAACGATCCAACCGGTGCCGCCGGCGCCGGACCAGCGGGCGATGAACGCCTCTACGGCGTCTGCGTTGTCCTTGCCCCCTTCCACGTGCGCTTCCTTGTGAACGGCCTGCCGGTGCACTGGTGGGGATAGTACGCACCTGACGATGGCGCGGCATACCACGCACCGGCGCTTGGCCCCGTCTAATCCCCCTTCAGTCCGGCGCGCACGAGGCCGATGCCGCCGATTCCGTAGAGGGCCAGCGCGATCAGGAAGATCAGCGGGCTGTCGTCGAAGGATGCCCAGCCGCCCGCATCGCCGCTGGTCTTGTCACTGAGGACGAAGATGTCGCCGGTGGCGATGCCCCAGATCGCCATGAACAGGAGCGGGCAGCCGAACAGCAGCTCCGCGATTCTCATTTTTCGATCCCCCCGGAACGAGCGCGCGGAGATGCGGCGCCTGGCGCCGTTCTGCCTTTCCCGCACGCTGGAATGCACGGGGCACTTTGCACGCGCCGGGGCGGGTCGGGCAATGCCGGCGGGCGTGAGCGGGCGCGGACGGCGGGGCCACGATGCGGGGTGGCGCTCCGCCGCCGCGCACCTGCTCAGTCGTTGTGCTGCGCGAGCTTGCCGATGCGCTTGTCGAGCACCTTTTCCAGCTTGTGGGCGGCCTGGCGCACGCCGTCGTAGGCGTCTTCGGAGGTCGACTCCGCTACTGCCGGGTCCAGCCCGCGCGGTCGCGCCTCGACCAGGCAGTGCTTGTCCGGCCCGCCCTTGGGGCCGTTGATGTCCTTGAGGTGGATCTCGACACGGGTGATGCGGTCACCGAAGCGCTTCTCGACACGCTCCAGGCTGTCGTGGATGTGCTGCGCCAGCGCCTCGGACACTTCGATGCCCTCGGCGGGATTGATCTGCACGTGCACGGGTCTCGCTCCTTGTGCTTGGAGTGGATAGCGGCGCCGCATTCATCGTGGCGCCTCTCTACCGACTGCGCGAAGGGTCTCCGGGTTCAGTGCGATGGGCCGGGTCCGGATACGGCGGAGCCCGTAGTGGGCTCCGCCGGCCTGCCCGGTGGCGCGGTCAGTCGCGCTCGGTGCCGAGCACCTTGTCGCTGCCCAGGCGGAGCGTCATCTCGATCTCGCGGCGCTGTTCGTCGTGGCCCTCGACATCGATGTAGCCGCTGCTATTGATTTGGATCTCCTCCACCGAAGCCAGTCCGGCCTTGGCCGCGGCGGCCAGGGCCTGGCGCACGTCCGCGGGCTGCATGCCCCAGGCGCCGTCGATGCGCCTGGAGCGCTCCTCGTGGGTGGGTTCGCCGGTATCGTCGAAGGTCACTTCCGCGTACCAGCCATCCTCGCCGAGGAAGCCCTCCATCTCGCTGCGGCCGCGGCTCTTGAGCTCGATCTCCTCGAAGTGCGTGAAGCCGTAGCTGACGCCCCGCTCGATGACGGCGTCCATTTCGTTCACCGGTCGGTCGGCATGGACAAGCGACCCGAAGGACGCGGCGGCGATGGCGGCGGCCATCGGAAGCGTGCGGAAATGCTGCTGCATGGTGTTGCTCCTTGCGTATGGGGACGGCGATCGGGACCGGGTTGGTGCCCGACCGTGCGCCGCATTCTCCGGCGTGCCGCCTGTCCGCTCGATGAGGGGCGATGACAGCTTCCGTTCATCTTCCGGCCCGCGGTGGCGGGCTCTGCAGGGTGGCGTCGGGGTACCTGTCATGCTTCATTCATGCCGGCCTCTTCAGACTCCGCGCATGCCCGGGTCCCGCTCATTCGGTCTTCGCGCCGCCGCGCTGCTGATCACGTGCGGCCTTCCGCCGTCCGGTACCGGCCCGGCGATGGCCGACGACATCGACTGGCGCGACGTGCACCAGCGCGTGGAATCCGGCGAGTATGTGCCGCTGGCAACGGTGCTCGACTGGCTGGAGGCGCGCTACGTGGGGCAGGTCATCGAGGTCGAGATGGAGCGCGAGGACGGCATCCCGGTCTACGAGGTCGAGATGGTCGGGCCGCAGGGGCAGGTCGTGGAGTTCGAGTTCGATGCCGCGGACGGCAGCCTCATAGGCATCGACGGCACCGGCCTGCGCGCGATGGAGCGGCAGTGAAGATCCTGCTCATCGAGGATGACGGTGCCCTTGCCGAAGCATTGGCCGGGGCGCTGCGCGATGCGGATCTGCTGGTGGAGCGCGCGGGCAGCGGGGCGGCGGCGGATTTCCTGGTGCGCACCGAGCGCTACGACGCGGTCATCCTGGACCTCGGCCTGCCTGACGGCGACGGCACGCAGTGGCTGGCGCAGTGGCGGGAGGACGGGTTCGACCTGCCGGTGCTGGTGCTGACCGCGCGCGAGCGCTGGTCGGACAAGGCCGCCGGCTTCTCGGCAGGTGCCGACGATTACGTGACCAAGCCCTTCGAGACCGCCGAGGTGCTGTTCCGCCTGCGCGCGCTGGTGCGCCGCAGCCACGGCCACGCCCATCCGGTGCTGAGCTGCGGTGCGCTGTCCTATGACACCCACGTGGGCAGCGTCACGTTGGCCGGCCGTCCGATCACGCTGACCGCGCAGGAGAGCCGCCTGCTGGCCTATCTCATGCACGCCGCCCCGCGCATCGTCAGCCGCACCGAGCTGGCCGAGCACGTCTACGACCGCGATCATGAACCGGACTCCAACGTCATCGATGTGCAGATCAGCCGCCTGCGCAAGAAGCTGGGCAGCCAGCGCATCGCGACGCTGCGCGGGCAGGGCTACCGCATGGTCGACGACACACCCTCGTGAAGCGCGCGCCGACCGGCTACCGGACCTCGGTCGCGCAACGGTTGCTGATCGCCTCGCTGCTGCTGGTGATGGCGCTCCTGCCCATTGCCGGCACCGGCCTCGCCTACAGTTTCCGCGAGTCGGTGACCACGGCCTTCGACGAGCGCCTGAAATCGCTGATCGACACGCTGCTGGCGAGCGTGCAGTACGACCCGGCGGGCGATGCGCTGGCGATGGTGCGGCCGCTCGGCGACTCGCGCTTCGACCGCGTGTTCTCGGGCTGGTACTGGCAGATCGACCGCGCCGGCGAGCGCGCGCTGGCCTCGCGCTCGCTGTGGGATCAGACCCTGGCCGGTGCTGCCACGCCGGTGACGCGGGTGCGCGATGCGCCCGGGCCGCGCGGTCAGTCGCTGCGCGTCATCAGCCGTACCGTCCAGCTGCCGAGGCTGGCCGAGCGCGTGACCCTGCGCGTGGCGCTGCCGCGCAGCGAGCTGGATGCCGAGCTGCGCCATTTCGAGCGTCTGCTGTGGCTGTCGCTGCTGAGCCTGGGTGTGCTGCTGCTGGCTGGCCTGGCATTGCAGATCCGCTGGGGGCTGTCGCCGCTGCGCCGGCTGCGCAGCGACCTGCAGCGCGTGCGCGAAGGCGAGGCCGAGCGTCTGGACGAAGCCCTTCCGCGCGAGCTGGCGGAGCTGGCGGCCGCCATGAACGGCGTGCTGCGGCGCGACCGCCGCCGCGTCGAGCGGGGCCGGGCCGCGGCCGGCAATCTGGCGCACGCGCTGAAGACGCCGATCAGCGTGCTGCAGACGCTCTCGGAGAGCATGCCGGAGGCGTCGCGTGCCGGCGTCCGTACCGAGCTCGACCGGCTCGACGCCGCGGTGCGCCATCACCTGGCGCGCGCCTCGGCGGCCGGGGACGATGCCGTGGGCGCGCGCGTCGATGTCGGCAGCGCGCTCGCGCCCGTGGTCGCGGGCCTGTCCCGCCTCGCCGAGCGGCGCGGCCTCGCGCTGGACAGCGAGATCGGCGCGGCTCTGCGCGTACGCGCCGATGCGCAGGATCTGCAGGAAATGGTGGGTAACCTGCTCGAGAATGCCGTCAACTGGGCGCGAACCCGCGTCACGCTGCGTGCCTTCCGCGACCGCGGCGGCGTC
The DNA here is from genome assembly GCF_023145115.1 of Algiphilus sp. Lineage (NCBI taxonomy): Bacteria > Pseudomonadati > Pseudomonadota > Gammaproteobacteria > Nevskiales > Algiphilaceae > Algiphilus > Algiphilus sp. The sequence goes on along the minus strand of NZ_JAGLEJ010000036.1, from coordinate 103,599 downwards.
ACCATCCGCGTCGGCGACGACGGCCCGGGCATGCCGGCGGATGCGCGCGAGCGCGCCATGCGCCGCGGCGAGCGCCTCGACCAGCGCCAGCCCGGTTCGGGCCTCGGTCTGGCAGTGGTGGCCGACCTGGTCGCGCTCTACGACGGCGAGCTGACGCTGGATGGCGGCACGGCAGGCGGCCTGACCGCGACGCTGTGGCTGCCGTCCTCCGCCATCCCGCCGGCCGGGAGCAGCTAGGCCCGGGCGGCCGCGCGCGCGGATGAGGCGCGGGCGCGGAAGTTCGTCGGGCTCCGTCTACCGGTCATCCGGCACCGGCAACGTGTCCGGCGCGGCGGAGCGGCGGTTGCATCGAAGGGGCGTCGCACACCCGCAAGGCACGTCCCTGGCATGGCCGAGAACGAGAGCGGTCAGGAAAAAACCGAAAGCGCCACCCCGCGCCGCCTCGAACAGGCGCGCGAGGAAGGCCAGCTCGCGCGTTCGCGGGAGCTGCCCGGTGCGCTGATCGCGGTTGCCGGCGCGCTCGGCGCCTGGGTCGCGGGCGGCGAGCTGATCCGCCACTTCGCCGGCTGGTTCGCGCACGCCATCCGTCAGGCCGGTACGCGGCACGACGACGTCATGGTCGCCGCCGGCGATCTGGCCGTGCACGGTGCCGGCGTCCTGCTGCCGTGGCTGTTCCTGGTGGCGGTGGCCGGCATCGGCGGCACGCTGGCGCTGGGCGGCTGGAATCTCACCGGCAAGGCGCTCGCGCCCAAGGGGGAGCGGCTGGACCCCTTCAAGGGCATGAAGCGCATCTTCGGCGCCAACGCGTGGGTGGAGCTCTCCAAGACGCTGCTCAAGTTCGCGCTGGTGTCGGGCCTCGGATTCGCGGTGATCTGGTGGCTGCGCGAGGACATCGCGCGACTGCCGCGCATGGATGCGCAGGCCGGCTTCGGCCACGCCGGCATCATCCTGCTGGCGGTGTTCTCTGCCGGCGCGCTGGCGCTGCTGCTCATCTCGGCCGTCGACGCGCCCTGGCAGCTGTTCAATCACGCCCGCCAGATGCGCATGACCCGCGAGGAGGTCAAGCGCGAGGCCAAGGACACCGACGGCAAGCCCGAAGTCAAGGCACGGCAGCGGCAGCTGCAGGCCGAGGCCGCGCGCGGCCGCATGATGGAGGCGGTGCCGGAGGCCGACGTGGTGATCGTCAACCCGATCCACGTCGCCGTGGCGCTGCGCTACGACGCCGCCCGCATGGATGCGCCCCAGGTGGTGGCCAAGGGGCTGGGCGAGGTCGCCGCCAGCATCCGCGGTCTTGCCGAGGCGCACCGCGTGCCGGTGCTGGAGGCACCGCCGCTGGCGCGTGCGCTGTACCGCGCCACTGCGCTGGGCGAGACCGTGCCGGCGGGGCTGTTCGCGGCGGTGGCGGAGGTCCTGACCTGGGTCTACCGGCTGCGCGTGGCCACCGCCGGCGCGGCGCCGGAGCGCCCGAACCCGCACGTCGATGACGCGCTCGGAGCGCCGATCGAATGAGCACGGCAACCACCACCGCGCCCACGCTGCTCGACCGCCTGCGCGGCGTGCCGGTCGCCGCCGTGGCGGCACCGGCGCTGCTGCTGACCATGCTGGCGATGGTGGTGCTGCCGCTGCCGCCCTTCGCGCTGGATCTGCTGTTCACCTTCAACATCGCGGTCTCGCTGATGGTGGTGCTGGCGGTGGTCTACGTCATGCGGCCGCTGGACTTCAGCGTGTTTCCCACCATCCTGCTGCTGGCGACCCTGCTGCGACTGGCGCTGAACGTGGCATCCACGCGCGTGGTGCTGCTCAACGGCCACGAGGGCGCCGACGCCGCCGGCAAGGTCATCGAGGCCTTCGGGGCCTTCGTGGTGGGCGGGCACTTCGGCGTCGGCATCGCGGTCTTCCTGATCCTGACCATCGTCAACTTCGTGGTCATCACCAAGGGCGCCGGGCGCGTGTCGGAGGTCTCGGCGCGCTTCATGCTGGATGCGCTGCCCGGTCGGCAGATGGCCATCGACGCCGACCTCAACGCCGGCACGCTCAGCCGCGAGGAAGCCAGGGCGCGACGCGAGGAGCTGCGCGAGGAGACCGACTTCTACGGCGCCATGGACGGCGCCAGCAAGTTCGTGCGCGGCGACGCCGTCGCCGGCATCCTCATCCTGGTCGTCAATCTGATCGGTGGTCTCGCCATCGGCATGGGCAGCCACGGGCTGTCCGCCGGCGAGGCGGCGGCGCGCTACACGCTGCTCACCATTGGCGACGGGCTGGTGGCGCAGATCCCGGCGCTGCTGCTCGCCACCGCCGTGGCCATCCTGGTGACGCGGTTGTCGCGCTCGCAGGCCATGGGCGCCTCGGTGCGCGGGCAGCTGCTGGGCGACCCGCGCGCGCTGATGGTGACCGGCGGTCTGCTGCTCGCGCTGGGCTTCGTGCCCGGCATGCCCAATCTGGTCTTCCTGCTGCTCGGCGGCACCAGCCTCGGTGCGGCCTGGCTGATCGTGCGCCGCAATGCCGCCGCGGAAGCGACCGACGAAGCCGCCGAAGCCGACGCCGAGCCGGCGCAGAACCGCGAGCTCAGCTGGGACGACCTGGCGCCGGCCGATCCGCTGGCACTGGAGATCGGCTACCGCCTGGTGTCGATGGTCGACGCCACGGCCGGCGGCGAGCTCATGGCACGCATCCGCGGCGTGCGCCGTCGGCTTTCCGACGAGCTCGGCTTCCTGGTGCCGCCGGTGCACGTGCGCGACAACCTGAGCATGGAGCCGACGCAGTACCGCATCCTCATCGGCGGCGCGGTGGTCGGTCACGGCGAGGTGCTGCCCGATCGCTGGCTGGCGCTGGACCCCGGCAACGTCATCGCCCGGGTCGAGGGGCAGGCCACGCGCGACCCGACCTTCGGCATGCCGGCGCTGTGGATCGAGGCCGAGGTGCGCGCGCAGGCGCAGGCCAACGGCTACACCGTGGTCGATCCGGCCACGGTGGTCGCCACGCATGTGTCGCACGTCGTTCAGCACCACGCCCACGAGGTGCTGGGCCCGGACGAGACCCAGCATCTGCTCGACGTGCTGGCGCGCTCGGCGCCCAAGCTGGTCGAGGATCTGGTGCCCAAGACCCTGCCGCTGGCGACGGTCACGCGCGTGCTGCAGGGCCTGCTCGCCGAGCGCGTGTCGCTCAAGAACCTGCGCGCCATCTTCGGCGCCATGGCCGAGCGTGCCGCTGCCGGTACCACCGATCCGCCGCAGCTCATGGCCTCGGTGCGCGCGGCCATCGGGCGGCAGATCGTGCAGGGCATCTCCGGTGGCGCCGACGAGCTGCCGGTGCTGAGTCTGGCCCCGCAGCTCGAGCGGCTGCTGCAGGAAGGGGCAGGCAGCAACGCGCTCGAACCGGGTCTGGCCGAGCGCCTGCAGCAGGCCATCACCAGCCACGCCGAGCGTCAGGAAGCCACCAGTGAGCCCACCGTGCTGCTGGTGCCGCCGGCGCTGCGCGCCACGCTGGCGCGCTTCGTCCGCGCCGCGGCGCCCAGCGCCCACGTGCTGGCCTTTGACGAGATTCCCGATACCACCCGGCTGCGTCTGGCCGGGACGGTCGAGTAGACAGGAGAGCACCCACCGTGAAGATCAAACGCTACTTTGCTTCCACGATGCGCGAGGCCATGCGCCGCGTGCGCGAGGAACAGGGCGCCGACGCCGTCATCCTGGGCACCGAGGCACGCGACGGCGGTATCGAGCTGGTCGCGGCGGTGGACTACGACGAGTCGCTGCTGCAGCAGGCCGCGCGTCGCGGCGGGGATGCCGAGTCCGCGCCCGCCACCGCGGGCGATCGCGACACGAAGGTGCGGAGCCGTCCGGCGGCGACGCAGAAGCCGGCATCGAAGCCGTCGTCGCAGCACGTGGTGTGGGCGCAGGACCCGCAGCTCAAGCGGCTGCAGACCGAGCTCAAGGACCTGCGCCAGATGCTGTCGAACTCGCTGACGCAGCAGGCCGACGCCGCCCTGCGCGCCCATCCGGAGCGGGCCCGCGCCCTGCGCAGTCTGGAGGCGCTGGGCATCGAAAGCGATCTGGCGCGCGACATCGCCGCGCACGTGCCGGATCAGGTGGATACTCGCCAGCGCCGCAATCTGCCGCTGGCGCTGCTGGCGCGCCGGCTGCGCGTGGCCGGCGACGACTTCTTCGACGCGCCGTCGCGCATCGCACTGGTCGGGCCCACCGGCGCCGGCAAGACCACCACGCTGGCCAAGCTGGCGGCGCGGGCGGTTTCCGCCCACGGTGCGCGCGAGGTCTCGCTGATCAGCATGGACGGCCATCGCGCCGGCGCCGACGCGCAGATCGCGGTGTACGCACGCCTGCTCGGGGTGTCGCTGCGCGTGGTGCGCGACGCCGACGAGCTGCGCGCCGCGCTCGATGCCTGCGCGGACTGCCGCCACGTCCTCATCGATACCGCCGGCGCCGGGCCGGCCGATCACAAGCTGGCCGCGCTGCTGCCCGCGCTGGCCGCCATGCGCGATGCCCAGCCGGTGCCGCTGCGCACCCTGCTGGCACTGCCGGCCAACGTCCAGCGCGAGGATCTGCTGGCCACCGTCGCACGCTTCGCGCCGGCACGGCCGGCCGCCTGTGTGCTGACCAAGGTGGACGAAGCCGCCCGTCTGGGTGGGGCGCTGTCTGCGCTCATCGGCTCGCGGCTGCCGCTGGCGTGGCTGGCGGACGGGCAGGCGGTGCCGCGTGATTTACACAGGGCCACGAGTGCCGATGTGGTGCTGCGCGCAGCGCGTCACGCCCAGGCGGCACAGATCTCTCAACCCCTTCGGCAGCCGGTTCAGGAGCGCGTTCATGCATGACCCCATTCCGGGACAGGCCGAGGGCCTGTCCAGTCCCGAGACCCGTCCGGTGCGCGTGCTTGCCGTGGCCAGCGGCAAGGGCGGCGTGGGCAAGACCAACGTCGCGGTCAACCTGGCGCTGGCCATGCAGCTCGCCGAGCAGCGCACGATGCTGCTGGATGCCGATCTCGGCATGGGCAACGTCGATGTGCTGCTCGGCCTGCAGCCGCAGTTCAACCTCATGCACGTCCTCGGCGGCCACTGCACGCTCGACGAGGCACTGCTGGAGGGGCCGCTCGATCTCGCGATCGTGCCGGCGGCCTCCGGCAAGCAGCGCATGGCCGATCTCGGCCACGCCGAGCACATCGGGCTGGTCAACGCGTTCTCGTCGCTGACGCGGCCGCTGGACACGCTCATCATCGACACCGCCGCCGGCATCTCGGACAGCGTGGTGACCTTCTCGCGCGCCGCCCAGGAAGTGCTGGTGGTGGCCTGCAACGAGCCCGCCTCGCTGACCGACGCCTACGCGCTGATCAAGGTGCTGTCGCGCGAGCACGGCATACCGCGCGTGCACGTGGTGGCGAACATGGTGAAGAGCGCGGCCGAGGGCTTCGACGTCTACGAAAGCCTCAAGCGGGTGGCGGCCCGCTTCCTGGACGTGCGCATCGAATATCTCGGCCACGTGCCGCACGACGACTTCCTGCGCCGTGCCGTCCAGCGCCAGCGCGGCGTCGTCGAGGCCTATCCGGGCGCGCCGTCGTCGGTGGCGTTCCGCGAGCTGGCCGCGCGCATCCTGCGCTGGCCGCTGCCCAGCGGTGCGCGCGGCGATACCGAGTTCTTCGTGGAGCGCGTCGTCGGCGGAGGCGTCGCCGCATGACCGTCGCGGCCGCCTATCAAGCCAACGCGGCCGGCGATGTGCATGCGCTGGTGGCCGAGCATCAGGAGCTGGTGCGTCGCATCGCCTGGCACCTGAGCGCGCGGCTGCCCGATTCGGTCGAGATCGACGATCTCGTGCAGGCCGGGCAGATCGGCCTGATCGAGGCTGCGCGGCAGTACCGCCCCGACGGCGGTGCCAGTTTCGCGACCTTCGCCAGTTCCCGCATCCGCGGCGCCATGCTCGACGAGCTGCGGCGTGGCGACTGGATGCCGCGCTCGGTGCACCGCAATGCGCGCACGATCGCCGGCGCGGTGCGTACGGTGGAGGCGCGGCACGGACGCGCCGCCACCGAGGCCGAGGTTGCCGCCGAGCTGGGCATGCCCCTGGCGGACTACCAGGCGATGGCCGGCGATGCCGCGCGCGGTCCGCTGCTGTCGCTGGAGGGCATCGCCATCGACGACGAGCCGCCGGAGATCCCGGATCCGGACGCCATCGACGCCGCCGAGCAGGTCACCGGCTCGGCCTTCCGGCGCGCGCTGGCCGGCGCCATCGACCACCTTCCCGAGCGCGAGCGTCAGGTCATGGGTCTCTACTACGACGAGGCCCTGAACCTGCGCGAGATCGGCGCCGTGCTCGGCGTCACCGAATCCCGGGTCTGCCAGATCCACGCCCAGGCGGTGGTACGCCTGCGCGCGCGTCTGCAGGCCTGGTTATGAGCCCCATCGAGTCAATGCCATGAATACCAATCTCCGCATGCTGGTGGTCGACGACTTTTCGACCATGCGTCGCATCATCCGGAATCTGCTCCAGGATCTCGGCTTCAACAACATCACCGAGGCCGACGACGGCAGCACCGCGCTGACCACGCTGAAGAGCCAGGAGATCGACTTCGTCATCACCGACTGGAACATGCCCGGAGTGACGGGTATCGATCTGCTCAAGGCGATCCGCTCGGACGAGCAGCTGAAGCACCTGCCGGTGCTGATGGTCACCGCCGAAGGCAAGCGCGACCAGATCATCGAGGCCGCCCAGGCCGGGGTGAACGGCTACGTTATCAAGCCGTTCACCGCGCAGACCCTGCGCGAGAAGCTCGAGAAGATCTTCGAGCGCCTGGAACAGGCGGCCTGACGTGACGGCCCCCGTGCAGAGCGCCGCGCTCGCGCGCCAGGCCGAGGCCCTGGTGGCGGCGCTGCGCGACGACGACGACGCCGGTGCCGCGGAGGCGCTGGCGGGCCTCGCGGCCTTCGACAGCGCACAGCTGCGCGCCCGGCTGGCACGGCTCGCGGATGCGCTGCACGAGCGCGTGCAGGCACTGCCCGCGCACGCCGGCGGCGCGCTCAGCGGCGGCGCCGAGGCGGTGCAGAGTCTCGACCATGTCATCTCGCTCACCGAGTCGGCCGCGCACGGCACGCTCGATCTGGTGGAGCAGGGACGGGCACTGGTGGACTGCCTGGAGACGTCGTCCGATCACGTCACCGCCTGCGTCGAGCTGCGCCGCGTCTTCGGCGAGCTCGCGCTGGCGCAGGGCTATCAGGACCTCACCGGCCAGATCCTGCAGCGCGTGCGCGCACTGATCGCGGGCGTCGAGCAGAGCCTGTACACGCTCGCCGGCGATCGCGACGGCGGCACCGAGGCCACCGGCCCCGGCGTGCCCGGTATCGACGGACGGCGCAGCTCGCAGGACGAGGCCGACGACCTGCTGGCCGATCTGGGGCTCTAGGAATACGACCATGGCCATGGATCCCGAACTGCTCGCCGACTTCCTCAACGAGGCCCAGGACCTCGTCGACGCCGCCAACGGCGACATCGGCGCGCTGGAGGCCGCGCCCGGGGATGCCGACGTGCTGAACCGCATGTTCCGCGCCTTCCACACCGTCAAGGGTGGCGCCGGATTCCTCGGTGTCCAGCCCATGGTCGATCTCTGCCACACCGCCGAGGACCTGCTCTCCGAGGTGCGCGCCGGCCGGCTGGCGCTGTCCGCCGAGGGCATCGACGCGGTGGCGCAGGCGCTGATGCATGTCGAGGGCATGCTCAATGCGCTGGCGCAGGAGGCCGACGTCGCACCCGCTCCGCAGTCGGTGCGCGACGCGCTGCACCGCGCGCGCCATCCGGAAGGCGCCGACGCCGCCGGCGACGCGATCAGCGATGACGAATTCGAGGCGCTGCTCGACCAGCTGCACGGATCGGGCAAGGCGCCCGGTACCGATGCGGCCCCGACGGAAGCCCCGGCAGAGCCCGAAGCGGAGGCCGCCACCGCCGCGGAACCGCCGGAAGCCGTCGCCGTGCCGCCGGACGCGGGCGGTGGTGCCACTACCGGTCCCGCGAAACCCGACCGGCCGGCCGGCGACGCCAGGCAGGCCGCCGAGGCGCCGGTGCGCGTCGAGGCCAGGCGCCTCGATCAGCTCATGGATCTGGTGGGCGAGCTGGTGCTGGTGCGCAACCGGCTGAAGGCCCAGCCCGACGGGCTCGACGAGACCGCGCGCCGCGCGGTGGCCGAGCTCGACCACGTCACCGGTGCGCTCCAGCGCAGCGTCATGGCGGTGCGCATGCAGCCTGTGGGGCGTCTGTTCTCGCGCATTCCGCGCATGGTGCGCGAGCTGGCGCGCGGCCTCGACAAGCAGGTCCAGGTGGTGCTGGAGGGTGAGTCGGCCGAACTCGACAAGCACATGCTGGATGCGCTCGGCGATCCGCTGGTGCATCTGGTGCGCAACAGTCTCGATCACGGCATCGAGCGACCGTCCGACCGTCAGCAGGCGGGCAAGCCGGCGGCCGGCACCCTGCGCGTGACGGCGCGGCAGGCCGGCGATCACATCGAGATCGTGCTGTCCGACGACGGGCGCGGCATCGATCCGGAGGCGGTCAAGCAGGTCGCGATCAAGCGGGGTGTCATCACCACCCAGGCCGCCGAGGGCATGGACGATGCAAGTGCCCAGGCGCTGATCTTCGCGCCCGGCTTCTCGACCCGCGAGGCGGTGTCGGACATCTCCGGCCGCGGCGTGGGGATGGACGTGGTCAACAGCCGCATCATCGAGCTGGGTGGCAGCGTCAGCCTGGAGTCAGAGGTCGGTCGCGGCACGCACATCCGGCTGCGCCTGCCGCTGACGCTGGCGGTGCTGCCGTCGCTGATGGTACGCGTCGACGGGCGCATCTTCGCGCTGCCGCTCGCCGAGGTGCGCGAGCTGTCGGCGCTGGATCTCTCGCAGGTCGAGCAGGTGGGCCACCGCTGGCAGCTGCCGGTGGGGCGCGACGTGCTGCCGCTGCGCTTCCTGCGCGGCTGGATGGACGGCAGCGAGGCGTCGCATCCGGGGCTCATCGTCCAGACCACCGTCGAGCAGCGCGCCTGGGGGCTCGTGGTCGACAGCGTGGTCGGGCGCGAGGACATCGTCGTGCGGCCACTGGCGCGCCATCTGCGCGGCATTCCCGGCTACAGCGGCGCCACCGTCACCGGGCGCGGCGAAGTCGCGCTGGTGCTCGATCCGCAATCGCTGGTCCGCGCCGGCGTGCGCAGGCAGGAGGCCGCCTGATGGACAAGTTCACGCCCATCGGCCTGCTGCTCGCCGCGGTCGCGGTGGTCGGCGGCAGCATCCTCAAGGGGGCCGGCGCCGGTGCGCTGGTGTCGTCGGCGGCGTTCATGATCGTCTTCGTGGGCACCTTCGCCGCCATCTGCGTGCACACGCCGCCGTCGACCCTGCGCCACGCAGTCGGCATCGTGAAGTGGATCTTCCGGCCGCCGGTGGCCTCGGCCGACGGCACCATCGGTTCGGTGCTGGAGTGGAGCAACCTCGCGCGCAAGCAGGGGCTGCTGGCGCTGGAGCCGGCGGTCGAGGAGCAGGACGACGCCTTCGTGAAGAAGGGGCTGCAGCTGCTGGTCGACGGCTCCGAGCCGGAAGTCCTGCGCAGCACGCTGGAGGTCGAGATCGACGCCCGCGAGCATGCCGACACGGCGGCCGCCAAGGTCTTCGAGAGCGCCGGCATCTATCTGCCCACCATGGGCATCCTCGGCGCGGTGATGGGCCTGATGGCGGTCATGCAGAATCTCGCCGATCCCAGCAAGCTCGGCTCGGGCATCGCCGCGGCCTTCGTCGCCACCATCTACGGCATCGGCGCCGCCAACCTCTTCTTCCTGCCGGCCGCGGCCAAGCTCAAGGCCGTCATCGCCGATCGCACCCGCCTGCGCGAGATCATCGTCGAGGGACTGGTGGGCATCGCCCGCGGCGACAACCCGCGCAACATCGAAGCGCGCCTGCGCGGTTTCCTGCACTAGAGGCCGGCCATGCGCAGCCCCGGACCGAGTGCCATCGTGCCCCGTCATCCCCGACCCTTCTCCCCTCGGGGAGAAGGGAGCGCGACGCGACGGGCTGCGGTGAGGGCCCGCTGACATGGCGCGCAAGCCCAAGCACGAGGAGCACGTCAATCACGAGGCGTGGGCCATTCCCTACGGCGACCTCATCACGCTGCTGCTCGCGTTCTTCGTGGTGATGTACGCGATCAGCTCGGTGAACGAGGGCAAGATGCGCGTGCTGTCCGAGGCGATGGTGGTGGCCTTCGGCGGCCCGCCGCGCGCCATGAACCCGATCGACGTGGGCGACTTCACGCCCCGCCGTGCGGTGCGCGAGGAGAACCTGGACCTGATGTCGCTGACGCGGCCCATTCCGCATCCGGCGGGCATCCAGGCCGACCTGCCGATGTCGCGGCTGCCGCCGCAGCGCGTCACCACGCCGGCGCAGGACCCGGAGCTGGCGCGCGTCGGCGCCGAGCTCGAGCGCAAGCTCGCACAACTGGTCGAGGAGGGCGCGGTCCGCATCCATCACGGCAAGGACTGGCTGGAGGTCGAGATCCGCGCCGACATCCTCTATCCGAGTGGCTCGGCCGAGCTGACTTCCGAGGCCGAGCGCGTCATCGCCGAGATCGGCGCGGTGCTGGTGGACTTCACCTACCCGCTGCGCATCGAGGGACACACCGACAATCTGCCCATCGCCACCGAGCGCTATCCGTCCAACTGGGAACTGTCCGCCGCGCGCGCGGCCAGCGTGGTGCACGTACTGGGCGGCGGCGGCGTGGCGCCGGAGCGCATGACGCTGGCCGGCTACGGCGAGTTCCGTCCGGTGGCCGCCAACAGCGATGCCGACGGTCGCAACCGCAATCGGCGCGTCACCATCATCGTCCTCGGCGACAGCGAGGTGCAGCCGCCGCCGCCGGGAGCACGCGCATGAGCGTCTGGACCGTCGCCAATCAGAAGGGCGGAGTGGGCAAGACCACCACCGCCGTCACGCTGGCCGGCATCGCAGCCGAGCGCGGCTTCCCGTGCCTGCTGATCGACCTCGATCCGCATGCCTCGGCAACCCACTATCTGCGCGCCGAAGCCGCCGGCGGCGCCGAGGCGCTCCTGCGCGGGACACCCACCGAGCCGTGCGCGACCGCGGTGCCGGGCATCCGCATGCTCGGCGCCAGCGCAGGGCTTGCCGCCATCGAACGCCAGCAGGGTGCCGCGCAGGGCATGGGGCGGCGCCTGGCGCAGGGGCTCGCGCCGCTGCGTACGCGGTTCGATCCCATCATTCTCGACACGCCGCCGATGCTGGGCACGCTGCTGGTCAACGCACTGGCCGCGGCCGATGCGCTGATCGTGCCGGTGCAGACCGATCCGCTGGCGCTGCACGGACTCGAAGGACTCATGCGCACCGTGGAGATGATGCGCAAGGCCGGCGCCGGCGTGCCCGAGCCCATCATCCTGCCCACGCTCATGGATCGCCGTGTGCGCATCTCGCACGAGACGCTGGCGGAGATGCGCAAGCGCTGGGGCGCGGCGGTGTTCGACGGCGGTGTGGTGCCGATGGATACGCGCATCCGCGAGGCCGCGCGCGATGGCCGGCCGCTGAATACCTGCGCGCCGTATCGCCACGCCACCGCAACCTACGAGGCGCTGTTCGAGCGCCTGCATCCGTCCAGTTCGGAGGCGGCCTGATGTCCGAGAACCTGCAGGATTACTTCGACGCCATGTTGGCTCCGCCGGCCCTTCCCGCGGCGCTCGCGCCACCGGCGACCGATGTCGACGCGCCGGTTGCGGCGGCCGACGGCCACGCCGAAGGCGCAGGTGCCGGGGAAGCGGCCGAGCCGCGCGAGTGGGTGGTGTTCACGCTCGGTGGACAGGACTACGGCCTGGACGTGCACACGGTGCGCGAGATCGTGCGCCCGCCGGTGATGGAACCGATGCCGCACGCTCCGGCCACGCTGGTGGGCATGGCCAACCTCCGCGGCGCGGTGGTCGCGGTCTTCGACACCGCCCGTCTGCTGGGCCAGGGCGAGGTGGCGGCGGGGCCGCAGGCGCGCGTCATCGTGCTGGAGCTCGGCGAGGACACCGTCGGCCTGATGGTGGACGCGGTGTCGGAAATCCTGCGCTTCGACGGCGGTGACGCCGAAGTCCCGCCGGAGCTCGGCGCCAGTGCCCGGCACATCGTCGGATTGCTGCGCCAGCCGCGCCGGCTCGTGCAGCAGATCGATCCGGATTCGCTGTTCGCCTGAGCGGCGCGGGGACCTGCCGCGCCATTCATGCCGCCGGCACCGCCGCCAGTCGGCCGCGGCCTCCAGGCACTGCCCGAACGACCGTTAATTGCTCCATGCACGGTGCGCGGGATGTCCGCGCGACGCGATCAAGGAGCCGTCATGGCCGGCAATGATCAGGACGCCGACGTCGAAGAGACGCATACCCGACTGCCTGCGGATCTGGGTATTGCCGGTGCCGCTGCGCTGCGCGACGAGCTGCTGGCACTGCGCGATACCGAGGCTGCGCTGCGCATCGACGGCTCGGCGGTCGAGCGCGTCAGCACCGCCTGCCTGCAGGTGCTGCTGGCGCTGTTCCGTGATCGCGCCGCGGTCGGGCGCCGCACCGTGCTCGAGCCCGTATCGGAGCCGCTCGCAGAAGCGGCCCGCTGGCTCGGGCTCGACCCGCATTTCGACCTCTCCCCCCGACCGGAACCGCAACAGGCCTGATTCATGACCCACATCCTGACCGTCGACGACTCCGTCTCCATGCGCCAGATGGTGGCCTACACCCTTCGCGACGCCGGCTTCGACGTATCGGAGGCCGGCGACGGTACCGAGGCGCTGGCCGCCGCCGAGCAGCAGTCGTTCGATCTGGTGCTGGCCGACGTCAACATGCCGAACATGGACGGCATCGCTCTCATCAAGGCGCTGCGCGGTCTGTCGAGCTACCAGTACACGCCGCTGCTCATGCTGACCACCGAGTCCTCGATGGAGCGCAAGTCCGAAGGCAAGGCCGCCGGTGCCACCGGCTGGATCGTCAAGCCCTTCGAGCCCGAGAACCTGGTGGCGACCGTGCGTCGCGTGCTGGGCTGATCGCACCGTCATGGGCATCGACGTCAGTCGCTTCCGCGAGGCCTTCTTCGACGAGTCCGAAGAAGGGCTCGCCACCATGGAGTCCGGCCTGCTGGCGCTGGAGTCCGGCCAGGCCGACGAGGACACGCTGCACGCGGTCTTCCGCGCCGCCCACTCGATCAAGGGCGGTGCCGCCACCTTCGGCTTTCCCGACATCGCCGAAGTCACCCATCACCTGGAATCGCTGCTCGACGCCGCCCGCAGCGGTCAGCGCGCGCTGGGCGGTGCCGAGATCGATGCATTGCTGGGGGCCGCGGACTGCGTGCGTCGCCAGATCGAGGCCGCGCGTGCCGGCGAGCAGATCGACGCTGCTCTGCTGGACCCGGTGCTGCGCACGCTCGAGGGCCTTCAGCAGGGCGGAGCGGAGCCCGCGCCGGTGGTCGCGCCGGCGACTGCCGACACGCCGGCGCAGGCCGGCTGGGATATCCACTTCGTGCCCGAGCCGGATCTGCTGCGCACCGGCAATGATCCCATCGCGATCCTGCGCGAGCTGCACCGGCTCGGCGCCTGCGCGGTGCGCTGCGATGCCTCGGCGCTGCCCGCGCTCGACGCGCTGACCCCGGACGCGCTCTACCTTGACTGGCGCGTGGCCCTGACCGGCGAGGCGAGCGAGAGCGCGGTGCGCGAGATCTTCGCCTGGGTCGAGGACGACTGCGCACTGACCGTCGCGCCGCTCGCTGCGGCGGCAGTCGATGGCGACCGCGCCGACACCGCGCCGGCGGTCGAAGTCGAAGACGCCGCGGAGCCCGGGGAGCCGCCCGTCGACGCGACGGCGCCCTCGAGCGTGACCGCGCCGGTCGAAGCGGCCGCTCCGGAGCCGGCGCGTGCGCGCGTGTCCACCATCGAGCAGGCCTCCATCCGCGTGCCGGTGGACAAGGTCGATGCGCTGATCAATCTGGTCGGCGAGCTGGTCATCACGCAGGCCGCCATCGCACAGGATTCGGCCGGGCTCGATCCGGTCGAGCACGAGCGCCTGCTCAACGGGCTCGCCGAGCTGGAGCGCAACACGCGGCATCTGCAGGAAGCCGTCATGTCGGTGCGCATGATGCCGGTGGGCACGGTGTTCAGCCGCTTTCCGCGCATGGTGCGCGACCTCGCCGGCAAGCTCGGCAAGCAGGTGCGCCTGCAGATGGCGGGCGAGGCCACCGAACTCGACAAGGGGCTCATCGAGCGCCTGGTCGACCCGCTCACGCATCTGGTGCGCAATGCCGTCGACCACGGCATCGAGACACCGGAGGCGCGCAGGGCCGCAGGCAAGCCTGCCGCCGGCACGCTCAGTCTGGCGGCGCGGCACGAGTCCGGGCAGGTGGTGCTGGAGATCACCGACGACGGCGCCGGGCTGAGCCGCGAGCGCATCGTCGCCAAGGCGCGCGAGCGCGGGCTGATCACCGCCGAGCCGGCCACCGATGCGGAGGTCTGGCAACTGATCTTCGAGCCGGGCTTCTCGACCGCCGATCAGGTCACCGATGTGTCGGGGCGCGGCGTCGGCATGGACGTGGTGCGCAAGAACATCAACGCGCTGTCCGGCCGAATGGACGTGAGCTCCTCGCTCGGCGAGGGCACGCGCCTGAGCATCCGGCTGCCGCTGACCCTGGCCATCCTCGACGGCATGCAGGTGGCGGTGGGCGATCAGATCTTCGTGCTGCCGCTGGGCGAGGTCATCGAGTCGATGCAGCCGCGTCCCGCCGACATCGAGGGCGTCGCCGGGCGGCCGAGCCTGCTGCGCATGCGCGGCGAGTTCGTGCCCATCCTGCCGCTGCGCGACCTGATGCACGTGGACGGCGAGGCCCCGCCGCTCACCGAGGCCATCGCGGTGCTGGTCGAGGCCGAGGGCCGGCGCGCCGCGCTCATCGTGGACGAGCTCATCGGCCAGCAGCAGGCGGTGGTGAAGAGCCTGACCACCAACTTCCGACGCGTCGACGGCATCGCCGGCGCGACCATCCTCGGGGACGGGCGCGTGGCGCTGATCCTCGACGTCGCCGACATCGTGCGCGGCATGCGCCGCGCGCAGGCGGCCTGATTCCACCGGAGCCCGATCATGCAAGCACAAGCCGTGGCAGAGCGCGCCGTCGAGGACGCCGAGAGCGGCGTCGCCACCCGCGAGTTCCTCACCTTCGCCCTCGCCGAGGAGGAGTACGGCGTCGACATCCTGAAGGTGCAGGAGATCCGGGGCTACGACACCGTCACGCGCATTCCGGATGCACCGGCCTTCATCAAGGGCGTGGTCAACCTGCGCGGCACCATCGTGCCGGTCATCGACCTGCGCCTGAAGTTCAACCTTCCGCGCGCCGAGTACGACGCCTTCACGGTGATGATCATCCTCAACCTCGCCGAGCGCGTGGTCGGTGTCGTCGTCGACCGCGTCTCCGACGTCATGGCGCTCACCACCGACCAGATCCTCGATCCGCCCGAGCTCGGGCAGTCGGTCGACGCGAGCTACGTCACCGGGCTGGGCTCGGTCGACGACCGGATGCTGATCCTCCTCGATATCGAAACCATGATGGCCAGCCAGGAAATGGCGCTGGTCTCCAAGGCCGTGACGGCCACCCCCGCAACCGCTTAACGAATCCCACCGGAGAACACGCCATGGGCATGCTCAAGAGCTTCGGCCGCGTCGGCCATCACGGGCGCGAACACGCCATGCATCAGGCCGAGCTGGAAGGCCAGATCGCGGCCATCAACAAGGTGCAGGCCGTCATCGAGTTCGATCTCGGCGGCAACATCCTGAACTGCAACCAGAACTTCCTCGACGCGCTGGGCTACGCCAAGGACGAGGTGGTGGGCAAGCATCACCGCATGTTCGTCACGCCGGAGGAGCGCGAATCCGCGGAATACCGGCGCTTCTGGCAGAAGCTCGGCCGCGGCGAGTTCGATGCCGGCCAGTACAAGCGCATCGGCAAGGCCGGCAACGAGATCTGGATCCAGGCCAGCTACAACCCCATCTTCGGGCCCGACGGCACGGCCTTCAAGGTGATCAAGTACGCCACCGACATCACCGCCGAAGTGCTCGGACGGCGCGCCCTCGAGGCCGCGGTCCACGAGACCGGGGAAGTGGTCGCGGCGGCTGCCTCCGGCGATCTGTCGCGGCGCATCGCGCTGGACGGCAAGGACGATATGATCCGCACCCTCTGCGAGGGCGTGAACCGCATGCTGGACGACGTCGCGGCGCGCACCGAGAAGGAACGCGCGATCGGCGAGGAGAACCTGCGCATCCGCAACGCGCTGGACAACGTCACCACCAACGTCATGATCGCCGACAACGAGCGGCGCATCGTCTACATGAATCCGGCCGTGACCGCGATGCTCTCGGACGCCGAGTCGGACATCCGCAAGGAGATCGGCAGCTTCCGCGTCGACGGGCTGGTGGGCGCGTGCATCGACGGCTTCCACAAGAACCCGGCGCACCAGGAGAAGATGCTGGCGGCGCTCAAGGACACCTACCGCACCGAGATCAAGCTCGGCGGCCGCACCTTCGGCCTCATCGCCAGCCCGATCTTCAGCGACGACGGCGCTCGCGCCGGAACGGTCGTCGAGTGGCAGGACCGCACCGCCGAGCTCAAGCTGCAGGCGGAGATCGCCGAGCGCACCGAGAAGGAGCAGCGGCTCGCCGAGGAGAACCTGCGCATCCGCAACGCGCTGGACAACGTCACCACCAACGTCATGATCGCCGACGGCGATCGCAACATCGTCTACGTCAACAACTCGCTGAACGAGATGCTGACCAACGTCGAGAGCGATCTGCGCAAGGATCTGCCGCAGTTCGACGTGCGCAAGGTGATGGGCGCGAACATCGACATCTTCCACAAGAATCCCTCGCATCAGATCCGCATGATCGATGCGCTGCGCGACACGCTGACCACGCAGATCGGGGTCGGCGGCCGCACCATGAGTCTGACGCTCAATCCGATCACCGACGCCGACGGTCAGCGCTGCGGCACGGTCGTGGAATGGCTCGACCGCACCGCCGAGGTGGCGGTGGAGCAGGAGATCAACGGCATCGTCGACGGTGCCGTGCGCGGCGAGTTCTCGACCCGCGTATCGCTGGACGACAAGGACGGCTTCTTCGGGCGTCTGGCAGGCGGCATCAACCAGCTGCTCGATACCAACGAGAAGGCCTTCAACGAAGTGCTCGGCATCCTCGGCGCGATGGCGCAGGGCGATCTCACGCAGCGCATCACGGCTGACTACGAGGGTCTCTTCGCGCGCCTGAAGGAGGACGCCAACGGCACCATGGACAAGCTCACCGACATGGTGACGTCCATCCGCCAGGCCTCCGAGTCGATCAATGTCGCGGCCCGCGAGATCGCCGCCGGCAACGCCGACCTCTCGTCGCGCACCGAGCAGCAGGCGGCCAGCCTCGAGGAGACCGCATCGTCGATGGAGGAGCTCACCGCCACCGTCAAGCAGAACGCCGACAACGCCCGCCAGGCCAACGAGCAGGCGCAGGGCGCGTCGAGCGTCGCGACCCGCGGCGGCGACGTGGTCGAGCAGGTGGTCTCGACGATGAGCGACATCAACGACAGCTCGAAGAAGATCGCCGACATCATCGGCGTGATCGACGGCATCGCCTTCCAGACCAACATCCTGGCGCTGAACGCCGCGGTGGAAGCCGCACGCGCCGGCGAGCAGGGCCGCGGCTTCGCGGTGGTCGCCGGCGAGGTGCGCAACCTCGCGCAGCGCTCCGCCGCCGCGGCGAAGGAGATCAAGGCCCTGATCTCCGACTCGGTGGACAAGATCAAGGGCGGCACCGAACTGGTGAACCGCGCCGGCACCACCATGGACGAGATCGTCACCGCGGTGAAGCGCGTCACCGACATCATGGGCGAGATCACCTCGGCCTCCGCCGAGCAGAGCTCCGGCATCGAGCAGGTCAGCCTGACGGTGTCGCAGATGGACGAGGTCACTCAGCAGAATGCGGCGCTGGTCGAGGAAGCCTCCGCGGCGGCGCGCTCGATGGAGGAGCAGGCCGGCGCGATGGAGGAGCTGGTCAACCAGTTCCGCATCAGCCAGCAGCAGAGCGCCGAGCGCAGTCGCGAGACCGGGCACGCGGCCGAGGCGCAGCGGAGCGCGCCGGCCCGGCCGCGGGCGGCGGTGCCGGCTGCGCGGCAGGCGACGCCGGCCGCCCGTGCCAACGGTGCCGGGCACACCGCCGGGGTGAACGGGCACGGCGGCGGATCGGCGGGTGCCGATACCGGTGCCGACGCCGGCGAGCAGTGGACCAGCTTCTGACGCCATCGCCCATGCGCACGCACAAGGCCGGTGGGTGGCGGGAGCAGCGGGCAGCCTGGCTGACGCTGCTGCGGTGCTTCGCCGTGTGGGGCGCGTCGCTGGATGGCTGCGACGCGCGCCAGCCGCTGCCGGCGCCGCCGGGGCGCGGCGGGCAGGCAGGAGACCGCGCCCGGTGAGCGAGTTCGCCTATACGCAGCGGGATTTCACGCGCATCCGCGAGCTGATCCGGAAGCGCGCGGGCATCGCGCTCGCCGAGGCCAAGCGGGACATGGCCTATGGCCGGCTGACGCGGCTGCTGCGCGCCGGCGGGCATCGCAGCGTGGCCGACTATCTCGACACGCTGGAGCGTTCCGGCGGTACCGACGACTGGCAGCAGTTCGTCAACGCGCTGACCACCAATCTCACGAGCTTCTTCCGCGAGGCGCATCACTTCGAGACACTGGCGCGGCATCTGCGGCGCAGCGGTGCGCCGCCGCGGCAGCGCATCTGGTGCTCGGCGGCCTCGACCGGCGAGGAGGCGTGGAGTCTGGCGATCACCGCCTGCGAGGCCTTCGACCGGCTCGACCCGCCGGTGGAGATCCTCGCCACCGATATCGACACCGCCTGCCTGGAGCGCGCGGGACGCGCGATCTACCCGGTGGCGCGGATCGAGGATCTGTCGGCGACGCGCCGCAAGCGCTTCTTCCAGCGCGGCACCGGCAGCAATGCCGGCCAGGCGCGCGTGCTGCCCGCGCTGCAGCGGCTGGTGCGCTTCGCGCCGTGCAACCTGCTCGACGCGCGCTGGCCCGTCCAGGGCCAGTTCGACGCGGTGTTCTGCCGCAACGTCATGATCTACTTCGACAAGCCCACGCAGCTCCGGCTGCTGGGGCGCATGGTGCCGCTGCTGCACGACGACGGCCTGTTCTTCGCCGGGCATTCCGAGAGCTTCTTCCACGCCACCGAGATCGTGCGCTCGTGCGGGCGCAGCGTGTACGCACCGGCACGCAGCCGGGTGGGGCGCGCCGCATGAGCCTGCCCGCCAGGACCGAGGGCTACCTCGACAAGCGGCTGGCCGCGCGCGTGCTCAAGGTCGCGCCCGGCGACTACCGCGCGCTGCAGGCCCGCGACGTGCCGTGGCAGCCGGTGCTGGCCACGACGCTGGGCAGTTGCGTGGCCGCCTGCATGTACGAGGACGGCACCGGCATCGGCGGCATGAATCACTTCCTGCTGCCCGAGGGCGGCGAGAACGAGACCGCGCGCTACGGCGTCCACGCCATGGAGCTGCTGATCAACGCGCTGCTCAAGCTCGGCGCACGCCGCAGTCGTCTCCGCGCCAAGCTGTTCGGCGGCGGCGCGGTGTTGGCGGCGGTCACCAGCATCGATGTCGGCAGGCAGAATGCCGCCTTCGTGCGGCGCTTCCTGGCCACCGAGGGCATTCCGGTGGTGGCGGAGGACTTGCTCGGCCCGCATCCGCGCAAGCTGCTGTTCTTCCCGGCCACCGCCGAGGCGCGCGTGCGCCACCTGCCGCTGGTCGAGGGCCGCAGCATAGCGGCCGTCGAGCAGCGCAAGCGCGATCAGGCCCGTCAGCGGACGCCGGCGCACGACGTGGAGCTCTTCTGATGCGCGAACCCGTGGACGTGCTGCTGGTCGACGACTCCGCCGCGATGCGCGCGCTGCTGCGCGAGCTGCTGGCCGCCTGCGACGATATCCGCGTGGTGGGCGAAGCGGCCGACCCCTACGAGGCGCGCGACCGTATCAAGGCGCTCAATCCCGCGGTGATCGTGCTCGACGTCGAGATGCCGCGCATGAACGGTCTGCAGTTCCTCGAGAACCTGATGCGCCTGCGGCCGACGCCGGTGGTGATGTTCTCCTCGCTCACCGCACGCGGCGCCCAGACCACCCTCCAGGCGTTCGCGCTGGGCGCGGTCGAGGTGCTGCAGAAGCCGTCCGGCACCACCGACGCCGAGCTCGCCGCGGCCGCCGATGCGCTGGCACGGGCGATCCGCACGGCATCGGGCAGCAAGCCGCGCATGCGCAGCGCGCCGCCGGTGGCGCCGGACAAGTTCGCCGGACGCATTGCCACCGCATCGCGCTTCTGCCTGCTGGGCGCGTCCACCGGCGGTACCGAAGCACTGCGCGAGGTGCTTGCCGACTGGCGTCTCCGGGACGTCGCGGTGCTGATCGTGCAGCACATCCCGCCGGCGTTCTCGGCCTCCTTCGCCGAGCGCCTGGACCGCAACAGCCCGCTGTTCGTGCGCCATGCCGTCGACGGTCAGGCACTGCAGGCGGGGCACGCCTATGTCGCGCCCGGCGGACGCCACATGCGCCTGATCCGCTCCGGCACCGGCTTCGCGCTGCGCCTGGACGATACCGCCCCGGTGAACCGTCACCGGCCCTCGGTGGACGTGCTGTTCGCCTCCGCCGTGAGCGCGGCCCGCAGCTGCTGCGGCGCCGCGCTGCTCACCGGCATGGGCGACGACGGCGCGCGCGGCCTCGCCGAGTTGCGCGCGGCCGGAGTACCCACCGTGGCGCAGGACGAGGCCACCAGCGTCGTCTGGGGCATGCCGGGCGCGGCGGTGCGGCTGGACGCCGCCGATGCCGTCCTGCCGCTCGGCGCGATCGCCGAGCACATGGCCGCCAGCGCCGAGCGTTCGCGCTCAAGTTCCGCGCGCGCGGGCCGATATTCCGAAACGAGGATTCCGCAATGAGAACCGCCATGCTCCGTCACTTCGTACCGCCCGCCGTGTTGTCCGTGATCGCCCTGTCGGTGGCGGTGGCGCCCCTGCCTGCCTGGGTGCCGGCGGTGGCCAGTGCGGTGGCGTTTGCCGCGTGGGCGGTGACGCTGTGGCTGGCACTGCGCACGGCGGACGCGACCGAGGGCGGCAGCACGCCCTTGCTCGACCGGCTGGGCGAGCGCGCCGAGAACGAGATCGGCGGTGCGCGCAGCGAGATCGATCGCGTGCGGGGGCTGCTCGCCGAGGCCATCGGCGACCTCACCGGCAGCTTCGAATCGATGGCCAGGCAGGCGCGCGAGCAGGAGCAGCTGGTCAAGCGCCTGGCGCAGCCCGAGGGTCGCGACATGAGCGTGAGCGGCTTCGCCGAGGAGGCGCAGACACTGATGCAGGGCTTCGCCGGTCGCCTCGCCGATGTCGGCAAGCGCTCGGCCGCGACCGTCGATCGCATCGACGCGATGGCGCAGCGGCTGGACGGCATGTTCGTGCTGCTGGAGGACGTCAAGTCGATCGCCGACCAGACCAACCTGCTGGCGCTGAACGCCGCCATCGAGGCCGCACGCGCCGGCGAGGCGGGTCGCGGCTTCGCGGTGGTCGCCGAAGAGGTGCGTTCACTGTCGCAGCGCTCGAACAGCTTCAACGAGCAGATCCGCAAGCTCGCCACCGAGGCCAAGGAGGCGATCGCCTCGGCGCGCGAAGCGGTCGGCCAGATGGTCGATCAGGACGACGACCTCTCCGCCGAGGCGGCGCGCCAGACCGAGACCCTGGTCGGGCACGTGCGGGCGGTGCGCGAGGCGCTCGACCGTACCGCCGAGGAGGCGACTGCCGGCAGCCAGCGCGTGGGCCGTGCCGTCAGCGAGGGACTGCGCGCGCTGCAGTTCGACGACATCGCCACCCAGGCGCTGGGCGCCGCCGATCAGCATCTGATGCGCCTCTCGGATACCGCCGGTCATGCCGGCGAGCTGCGCGCCGCCGCCGGCAACCGGCCGGCCGCGGGCGCGGCGCGCGCGGCGGCGGAGTCGAAGGTGGTCGAGCTCAGCCGGCCGATGCACAAGCCGGTGTCGCAAGCCAACATGCAGGCGGGCTCGGTGGAGCTCTTCTAGCCCCGGAACGGTGCGCCCGGCGGCGGGTCGGCGCGCCATCGCCAGCAACGGTGCCGGTGCAGCTATCATCGGCGCATGCACCGCCATGACGCAAAGACGCCCGGAGCCGTCCTGCCGCGAGCGCTCGCACTGATGCTGCCCCTGCTGGCGAGCGCGCCGGTCGCCGCCTTCGATCCCGCCAGCGCCGAGACGCAGGCGCTCTACGAGCGCTACGACACGCTGGTGACCGATGTGCTCGATGCGCTGCCGGCGCTCGGCGACGAGCGCCAGGCCGGTCGCATCGCCTGGTACGCCACCGCCAGCGAGGCCGCCTATCTCGACGATCTGCAGCTGAGCTTCGTCGACACCAACGGCAATCCGCTGCGCACCTTCGACGCGCCCGCGGGCGAAGGCCTGCAGCGGGCGCTCGGCACCAGCAACGAGCCCGGCGCCGGCAGCTACACACTGCGCCTGCGCGTCCCCGACGGCGAGGGCGGTTTCGAGGAGCACGAGCAGGAACTGCTGCTCTACGGCGGCGAAGCCATCATCGAGATCCGGGTGCCGGGCGAGGGCCTGCGCGAGCGCAATCCGCAGGTCACGATCTGGGGCGACACCGGTGGAGCCGGTCTGGTCACCCGCCTGATGGAATGGTTCGGTCTGGGCACCAACGCGATCCGATTGGACCTCGACGAGGATCCCCTGCAGGCGCCGGACGTGCGCAGCGCCATCGACGCCTGCGCCTCCGGCGACGTGCTGGTGGGGCTGCGTGCACTGCGGGCGATCCGTGCCGCGACCCCGGAGCCGCCGGCTGCGCTGTCGCTGAGCTATGCGCGCTGCGCGCTGCGCGCCGGCCTGCGCGCCGAGGCCGAAGCCGCGCTGGAAGCGGTGGGCAAGCGGCCGGTGGACGACCACGCCCTGGCCGAGACGAGCCTGGCCGTCGCCGAGCTCGATGTCGCGCGGGGTGACGATCCGTCGGCGGTCGCGGTGCTGCGCGCGCTGGCGCCGGTGGTGCCGCTGACCTACATGCCGCAGTACCGCGACAAGCTCTCGCTGCTGCTGCTCGAGTACGACGCCGTGGACGAGGCGGCGGCGCTGCTCGCCGAGGGTCGTCATCTCAGCGTGTCGGAGATCTGGGGCGAGGAGGGCTCGGCGAACCCGATCCTGGCCTTCCTGCTGCTCAACCACGGCATCGCGCTGGCGCGGCAGGACGAGCTGCGTGCCGCGATGTCGGTGTTCGACCTGGCCGGGCAGCGCGACACGCGCGGGCCGCTCGGCGAGGCGCTGCGCGATCGCGCCAATCTCATGCTCGGGCGCGAGATGCTGCGTCTGCGACAGGGCAGCGAGGCGGCCGCGGCCTTCGACCGCATCGATCTCGACGGCAAGCTCTCCAGCGCCGCGCTGCTGGGGCGCGGCTGGGCCGTGCTGCAGGGGCCGAGCGAGCGCATCGCGCGCGAGGACATCGTCGGTCTGGGGGACGGCGGGCTGGCGGAGACGGCGCTGCGCGCGCTGCACAAGACCGGCGTCATCGGCTGCTTCGAGCTCCAGCACTTCATCGATGGGGTCTCGGCGTGCCCGCGCTCGGCGCGCTTCGAGCGCGCCCGCCTGGACCCGCAGGAAACCAACGCGCCCGCCGCGGCCATGCGCTACTGGGCGCCGCTGATGGAGCGGGACGCGCGCGATCCCAACGTGATCCGCGCCTATCTGGCCGCGGCCGAGGCCTTCGCGCTGGTCGGTCGCGACCCGCGTGCGGTGGCGCTGCTGGCCGAGGCCACGAGGCGACTCGATGCCGTCGAGGCGCGCATGGCCGATGCGCGCGCCGCGCTCGAGGACGGCGCGCTGCCGGACTTCCGTGCCGATCCGGCCGTCGCCCGGGAACGCGATCTGAGCTGGTGGTTGCTGGACTGGGCCAGCGGCGACGAGCCGGCACAGCTGCGCGCGTCCGCGGATTTCCTCGCCATGCTCTCGCAGGTGGCCCGGGATACGCCGGCGGCGACCCACCGCGACGCGCTGGCCGCGCTGCGCGGCGACCTTCAAACCGCCTGGCGCGCCGATGCCGTCGAGCGCCTGGCCACCCTTGCCGAGGAATACCGCGAGCTGCGGGCGGCGGCGAGGCTGGCGGAGGCGCGCATCTTCGATCGCCGGCTCGGGTTGCCGACGGAGCCGTGAGCGCGTTGCGCCGCTAGGTCGCGGGTGCCCGCGCGGGCGTCAGCGTGCGGGCCACGAGCAGCGGCACGACCACGGCGTACGCGGCCGCCGGTAGGCACCAGGCCGCGAGCGGCAGTCCCGCACCCAGCGCCAGTCCCAGCAGCGGCGGCGCCAGTGCCGTTGCCACCACCATGATGGCGGCGGCCACGCCGCGCACCATGCCCATCTGCTCGGTGCCGAACAGTTCCGCCCACAGCGCGCCCGCGTTGACCTGGCTGGCGCCGCTCATCGCGCCGAGCAGCGCGAACACCGGCCACGGGCCCGCGCCACTCGGCAACCAGGCCAGCGCCAGCATCGCCGGCACCAGCGGCAGCAGCTGCAGGCGCAGCACGGCGACGCTGCCCAGCCGGTCGACGGCACGACCGGTGAACCAGTTTGCCGTGGCCTGGGCGGCGGCGTAGGCTGCGAAGGCCGACGCGATGTCGCCGAGCGCCCAGCCCTTCACTGCGCCTACCGAGGATTGGTGGAAGAACACCGCGGTGATCATGAAGGGCGGCACCAGCACCACCGACAGCGCAGCCAGGAAGCGCGGCGAGGTCATCAGGGTGCGTCGGCGCAGCGGCGCCGTGCCGTGTCCGGCCGCCGCGTCGGGCGGGGGCAGCGGCGCCGCCAGCCAGCCGAGCAGCGGCCATCCCGCCACCAGCACCACCAGCGCGGTGCCGCCCCAGACCCAGCGCCAGGGCATGAGCCCCAGCGAGGCGCTCACCAGCATGGGCCACAGCGCTTCGCCGATGACGAAGCCGAAGGCGGCGATGCTGAGCGCCGTGCCGCGGCGCGGTCCGGCGTGGCGCGCGGCCGCCACGATGCCGATGTGTCCGCACAGACCCTGACCACCCAGGCGCAGTAGCAGGAAACCGGGGAGCAGCAGGGCGGGGTGCGGTGCCGATGCCATCACCAGCGCACCGGCGATCAGGCAGGTCAGCGCGATGGCCAGCGCCCGCCCCAGAGGCATGCGGTCGGCCATCGCGCCCAGCCAGAACATCAGCAGGCCGCTGACCAGCGTGGCGCCGCCGTAGATGGTGCCCAGCGCCGCTTCGCTGAGCCCGAAGGCATCGCGCAGCTCGGCACCGAACAGACCGATGAAGTAGGTCTGGCCGGCTCCGGAGATGAGCACGGTGCCGAGCCCGAAGGCAGCGGCGCGCTGGTGATGCGGGAAGGCCATGGCGGGCGGGACGCGGGCGGGCGCGCATTGTCCCGGAAACGCGGGCGCGGTGTGCGCCGGTTCAGCTTCCGCCGCTGCGCAGCTCGGCGAGGGTCTCGGCGACGTCGGCCAGTCGCGCGATCGGATCGTCGCAGGTCAGGAAGCGCTGTCGGCGCTCGGGCGGGACGGGCAGCAGCTCGGCCACGCGGAAGGCCACCCATGCGGCGTCGTCGAGCCGCGTCGGCGACGGGAAGCGTTCGGCACCATGCTCCGCGATGGCGCGCTCCAGCAGCTCGCGCAGCCCGCGGAAGCGCTCGGGCAGCGGTGTCGGGTCGGGTGGGTCGGCGAGGGTGACCGCGCCCATCAGGAGACCGTCGTCCCGCGCCCAGTGGCGGTCGATCCGGAACACCGACTCGCCGCGCGCCACCAGCGAGAAGCGATTCGGCCCGGTCTCCTCGCAGCGCGCGATGCGCGCGGTGCATCCGATCCCGTGCGGGATCGCCGGCTTGCCGGCCTCGAAGCCGGCGCGGATCAGGCAGACGCCGAACAGGGAATCATGGGCGAGGCAGTCCCGCACCATCGCGACATAGCGCGGCTCGAAGATGCGCAGCGGCAGCACGCCGCCGGGGTAGAGGACGGTGCCGAGGGGGAACAGCGGGATGGTCAGGGCGCTATCGTCCATGGATGCCTCGTCGCCGGTCGCCCGGGCAGCTTGCGTCGCCGCACCCGGCCGGGGCAAGGGGGTGTGGCAGCATCGCGGCGGGCGCCGAGAGGGGTGCAGCCGGTACCATAGTGGGCCTGATGGTGGCCCCTTCCCGAATCGATCCTGCGCGGCCCGCCCGGAGCCTGATCCTGCTGCTGGGTGCGATCATGGCGTTCGGGCCGCTGTCCATCGACATGTACCTGCCCGCCCTGCCGGCCATCGGCCGCGCCTTCGGCGCCGACGAGGCACAGGTGCAGTCCACGCTGAGCGCCTATCTGCTCGGCCTCGCGGTCGGCCAGCTGCTGTACGGGCCGATCTCCGATCGCTTCGGTCGACGCCGGCCGCTGCTCTTCGGCCTCGTGCTGTTCTCGCTGGCCTCGGCGGGCTGCGCGGCGGTCGCGGACATCGACCACCTGATCGCGCTGCGCGTGCTGCAGGCGCTGGGCGGGGCCGCCGGCATGGTGATGGTGCGCGCGGTCGTGCGCGACCTCTTCGACGCCACCGCGGCGGCGCGCATGTACTCCACGCTGATCCTGATCATGGGCGTGGCACCGATCCTGGCGCCGGTGCTCGGCGGGCAGGTGCTGATGTGGGGCGACTGGCACTGGATATTCGCCTTCCTTGCCCTGTACGGCGTGATCTGCCTGGTGGCGGTGGTGCGCGGACTGCCCGAGACCATGGATGCGGAGATCATGCGCGGCAATCGTGCGCGGCCGTTGTCCGCCGCCGCCTCCGACTACTGGGAGGTGCTGTCCACCCGGCAGTTCCTGGCCTATGCGCTCACCGGCGGCAGCGGGCTGGCGGCGCTGTTCGCGTACATCTCGGGATCGCCGTTCGTGCTCATCGAGCTGCTCGGTGTGTCGCCCGGTCTCTACGGGGTGCTGTTCGGCGTCAACGCCGCCTGCTTCGTGCTGGGTTCGCAGGTCAACGCGCGCATGCTGCGCTATCGCACCCCCGGCGAGCTCCTGCCGTGGACCATCGGCGCCTTCGTGATCGGCACCTTCCTGCTGGTCGCGGTCTGCGCGTCGCCGCTGTTCGGCGTGGCGAGCTTCATCGCGACCATGGCGATCGTGCTGTTCGCGGTGGGCTGCTCGCTGGCCAACACCACGGCGCTGGCACTGAATCCCTTCGTGCGGCAGGCGGGGGCGGCCTCGGCGATGCTCGGCACCATCCAGCTTGGGGCCGGGGCCGTATCCGGTCTCATCGTTGGTGTCAGCTACAACGGCAGCGCCCTGCCGCTGGGGCTGGTGGTTGCGGGCTGCGGCGTGCTCGCGGGCGTGACGCTGCGTACCGCGCCCGCGCAGACCTGAGGAAGGGGGAGCGGCGCAGCGGGCATCGCCGGCGCGGCCGTGCGCCGGCAGGCACACTTGCCGTCCCAGTTGACGCTTCCAGGTACCCCATGGCCTACGAGACCCTGCAGACCGAGCAACGCGACGACGGCATCCTGATCCTGCGCCTGAGCCGGCCGGATCAGCTCAACGCCTTCACCGTGCGGATGGCCGACGAGCTCGAGGACTTCTTCCGCCGCGCCAACGACGACGATGCCATCCGCGCGGTGGTCGTCACCGGCGAGGGGCGTGCGTTCTGCGCGGGCATGGATCTGTCCGTGGACGGCAACGTCTTCGGACTGGACGAGTCGATGCAGCCGACGCTCGCCGACATGGACGACAAGCTCGACGATCCGGCCTTCATCGCCGGCGTGCGCGATACCGGCGGCCGCGTCACCCTGGCCATCTACGATTGCCGCAAGCCGGTGATCGCGGCGATCAACGGGGCCGCGGTGGGCATCGGCGCCACCATGACCCTGGCCATGGACGCGCGCATTGCCGCCGACAAGGCGCGCATCGGCTTCGTGTTCGGCCGGCTGGGCGTGGTGCCGGAGGCCTGCTCGACGTGGTTCCTGCCGCGCATCGTCGGGCTGTCGCAGGCGCTGGAGTGGTGCTATCAGGCCGAGATCCTGGATGCACAGGCCGCGCACGCCGGCGGCCTGGTGCGCGAGGTGGTGCCGGTGGATGATCTGCTGGAGCACGCGGTGACCTACGCGCGCTCACTGGTGGCGAACCGCTCGCCGGTGGCGGTGGCGCTGACCCGTCAGATGCTGCTCCGCAACAGTGCGGCACCCCACCCGCTGGATGCCCACAGGGTGGATTCGCTGGCGATGTTCTACACCAGCGTCGGTGACGGCAAGGAAGGCGTGCAGGCCTTTCTCAAGAAGCGCGAGGCCGCCTTCGGCGGGCGGGCGTCATCGGACATGCCGCCCTTCTACAACGAGTGGATCGAGGGGCGCGACTAGGACTCGCCGGGCGCGAACAGGGCGGCCTGCGGTGCCTGGACCGTGTTGCCGGCAGCGGCGTCGAGGTTGGCCAGCCCCACGCCGATGAGCCTGTAACGGTCGGCGCCGTGCGCGACGCGGGACAGCAGGGCGGCGGCGGTGTCGGCCAGCTCCGCGGCGCTGGCCGGAGGCTGCGCGAGGGTGAGGCTGCGCGTGAGGATGCGGAAGTCGGCGGTCTTCAGCTTGAGCACCACCGTGCGACCGGTCACGGCGGCCTTGGTTGCCGCGCGCCAGGTCTTGTCGGCCATGCGCGCGATGTGCGGCGCCAGCGCATCCGGCGGCAGGTCCTCGGGCAGCGTATCCTCCGCCGATATCGACTTGCGCCGGCGGTCGGCGCGTACCGGGCTGTCGTCGATGCCGTGCGCCAGCTCGGAGAGGCGAGCGCCCCAGCGGCCGAAGCGCGCCTCGAGCTGCGAACGCGGTGCGGCGCGCAGGTCGGCCACCGTGCGGATGCCGAGCGTTTCCAGGCGGCCGTTGGTGACGCGGCCGACGCCGGGCAGCGCGCTCACTGGCAGCGGTAGCAGGAAGGCGTCGACATCGCGCGGGCGCACCACGCACAGGCCGTCGGGCTTGCGCGCGTCCGAGGCGAGCTTGGCGAGGAACTTGCTGGGCGCAACGCCGGCAGAGGCGGTCAGGCGCAGCTCGTCGCGGATGGCGGCCCGGATGGCCTCGGCCACTGCGGTCGCGCTGGGCAGCCCCTGCAGATTGCTGGTGACGTCGAGATAGGCCTCGTCCAGCGACAGCGGCTCGATCAGCGTGGTGTGGCGCAGGAGGATGGTGCGCACCTGCCGCGACACGGCGCGATAGCGCGCGAAGTCGGGCGGCAGGAAGACCGCGTCCGGGCACAGGCGCTCGGCGCGCACCGACGGCATCGCCGAGCGCACCCCGAAGCGCCGTGCCTCGTAGGACGCCGCCGCGACCACCGAGCGCGCGCCACGGCCGCCGACCACGACTGGCCGGCCGCGCAGCGACGGATCGTCACGCTGCTCGACCGAGGCGTAGAAGGCATCCATGTCGATGTGCACGATCTTGCGCACGCGGCGGCTTCCGTCGGGTGAATCGCGATCCTGCGCGCGCTCGGCGTCCGGCGCCAGTGGATGGTCGGCGGGCGAGAGCAGGGACAGTATACTCATTTCCCCTTCGACCGACCAATAGCGCTGTAGCTCCGGGGGAAATAAGTATACTGTCACCATTTATGTCGCGCGGGCGTCCCCGCTTTGCGCGGTCTTGCGTGCCGGGGTACGCGCTGCCGGCGTGCGGTCAGCCCGCGCCGTGGAAGCCGCGGTACCAGTCCACGAAGCGCGCCAGCCCGTCTTCCAGTGGCGTGTCCGGCTCGAAGCCGACGGCATCGCGGAGGCTGGTGATATCGGCGTAGGTGGCGTGCACGTCACCCGGCTGCATGGCGACGTATTCCTTGATGGCCTCGCGGCCGCACAGCCGCTCCAGGATGGCGATGAAGTCGCCCAGCGCCACCGGGCTGTGGTTGCCGATGTTGTGCAGCGCGAAGCGCGCGTCGCTGCGGTAGCTGCCGTCGGCGCCCACGGTTTCGACGGGCGGTCGGTCGGCGATGCGCACCACGCCTTCCACGACGTCGTCGATGTAGGTGAAGTCGCGCTGCAGCCGGCCGTGGTTGAAGACCTTGATCGGCGCGCCCTCGAGGATGGCCTTCGTGAAGCTGAAGTAGGCCATGTCGGGCCGCCCCCATGGGCCGTAGACCGTGAAGAAGCGCAGGCCGGTGGTGGGGATGCCGTAGAGGTGGCTGTAGGCGTGGGCCACGGCTTCGTTGGCCTTCTTGGTGGCCGCGTACAGGCTCACCGGATAGTCGGTGCGGTCGTCGGTGGAGAAGGGCAGGCGGGTATTGGCGCCGTAGACCGAGCTCGACGACGCGAACACCAGATGCTGCAGGCCGTCGGTGTGCCGGCAGCACTCCAGCAGGTTGTTGAACCCCACCAGATTCGAGGCCACGTAAGCGTCGGGGCGGGTCAGCGAATAGCGCACGCCCGCCTGGGCGGCGAGGTGGATCACCGTATCGGGTCGGGCTTCCGCCATGGCGGCGCGCAGCGCATCGGCATCCTCGAGGCCGCCGCGTCGGAAGGTGAAGTTGGGCAGCGCCGCCAGCTCGGCGAGGCGCGCCTCCTTCAGAGCCGGGTCGTAGTAGGCGTTGCAGTTGTCGAAGCCGACGACGTCGTCGCCGCGCGCGCAGAGGGCGCGAACGGTGTGGAAGCCGACGAAGCCGGCGGCGCCGGTGAGCAGGATGCGCGCCATCCGCCCCTACAGCGGCGCGCTGCGCCCGATGCCGTAGTAGTGCATGCCGGCGGCGTTGACCAGCCCGGGGTCGTAGATGTTGCGACCGTCGAAGATGGCCCGGGCGCTCAGCGTCTTCGCCATCTCGAAGAAGTCGGGGCTCTGGAAGACCTTCCACTCGGTGACCAGGGCGAGTGCGTCGGCGCCGTCCAGGGCGGCCTCCGGGCTTTCGCAGTAGACGATGCCGTTGCGGTCCGGCCAGATGCGGCGGGCTTCGTCCATTGCCACCGGGTCGTGGGCGCGGACCGTCGCGCCGGCCGCCAGCAACGCCTCGATCAGCGAACGGCTGGAGGCTTCGCGCATGTCGTCGGTGCGCGGCTTGAAGGACAGGCCCCATACGGCGATGGTGCGGCCGGCGAGGTCGTCGCCGAAGTGGCGCCGGATCTTGTCGAAGAGCACCGACTTCTGGCGTTCGTTGACGCTCTCCACCGAGCGCAGCAGCTCGGCGTTGAAGTCCTGCTCGTGGGCGGTGCGGATCAGCGCCTTGACGTCCTTCGGGAAGCAGGAGCCGCCGTAGCCGCAGCCCGGATAGATGAAGTGGTAGCCGATGCGCGGGTCGGATCCGATGCCCAGGCGCACGTCCTCGATGTCCGCGCCCAGCTTCTCGGCCAGATTCGCGAGCTCGTTCATGAAGCTGATCTTGGTCGCCAGGATGGCGTTGGCGGCGTACTTAGTCAGCTCGGCGGAGCGGATGTCCATGACCACGACGCGGTCGTGGCTGCGGTTGAAGGGCGCGTAGAGCGCCTTCATGAGCTCGGCGGTGCGCGGGTTGTCGGTGCCGACGATGACGCGGTCGGGCTTGGTGAAGTCGCTGACCGCCGCGCCTTCCTTGAGGAATTCCGGGTTCGAGACGACGTCGTACTCGGTCTGTGCGCCGCGCGCGGCCAGGGCGCGGCCGACCTCGTCGCGCACCTTGTCGGAGGTGCCGACCGGCACGGTGGACTTGGTCACGACGACCCGGTACTCGTGCATCTGCTCACCGATGGTGCGTGCCACCGCGAGCACGTACTTCAGATCCGCCGAGCCGTCCTCGTCGGGGGGCGTGCCCACGGCGATGAACTGGAACAGGCCGTGCGCCACGCCCTCGGCGGCATCGGTGGTGAACTTCAGGCGTCCCGAATCGGCATTGCGCTTGACGATGGCCTCGAGCCCCGGCTCGTAGAACGGAACGTGGCCGGCGCGGAGCTTGTCGATCTTGGCGGCGTCGACGTCGACGCAGACGACCTGATTGCCGGCGTCCGCCAGGCAGGCGGCAGTGACCAGACCGACATATCCGGAGCCGAAAATGGTGAGCTTCAAGCGGGTTCCCCCTGGTTGGCGCGAGCGGACCGATGGCGCGGCGCACAAGAATACCTGAGAGCGGGCCGCGTGCCGCGCTTTCAGCCGTTCAGCGACAGCCCGCGCTCGTAGATCCGGTTCATCAGGCGCGGGGGCACTCGTGCGGCGTAGCCCAGCTTGAGGACCTGGTTCATGGCCGCCTGCCGCCAGACCCCGTTGCGCCGGTAGCGCACCGCCGAGGTGGTGGCGATCTGCGGCAGGCGACGGGGGCGCCCGAGCGGGCGCAGACGCCGCGACAGCGCGGTGTCCTCGAAGATGTCGAGGTCCGGCACCGGTGCATCCGGCAGGCGGTCGCGGCGCAGGAAGATGCAGTGGTCGAGATAGGCGACGCCGGCGCGGTCCAGACGCACCCGATTGGAGTACCAGGAGGTCCAGCCCAGCAGCGGGTGGCGGTCGTCGAAGGCATGCGTGAAGGCCCCCCAGATGGCGTCTGCCGGGAGGCCGCGCAGCGCGTCGAGCGCATCCGGTGCCAGCACGCTGCGCGGATGGTGCAGTAGCACGACCTCACCACTGCAGGCTGCGAAGCCGGCATTGAGGCGCTGCGCGCGGTTGCTGCCGGGCAGGTCGATGACCCGGGCGCCGGCGTTGCGCAGGAGGTCCGCGGTGCCGTCCCGGCTGGCGTTGTCCACGGCGATCAGCTCGACATCGGCATGACCGGTCAGTGGTGCCAGCACGTCGGGCAGCAGGCCGAGGCCGATTTCGTCGTGGGTGGGGAGGACGACGCTGATCACGCGCTCGTACGGTCTCTTCCGGCAGATGGGGAGCGGGGCATGGGGGCGGGAGATACGGCGGGGGACAGTATGCTGATCTCCGGGGCACTTCCGGGTACAGGCCTCCAGTTGCTCATGGAATCAGTACACTGTCCCCACGACCGTATGGGGACAGTATACGTATTTTCTGACCGAGAACGGGAGGCTGGGCGCACACAGTCCGGGAAATAAGTATACTGTCCCCGACGTGCCGCCCGACGTGCCGTCCCTGCGGTGCCGGCGCCGACGCGGTCGGCAGCCATCCGGGGTCGCTTGGCGGCCGGTGGGTGGAGCGCGTCGATCCCTTCAGGCCGAGCACGAACCGCCGCCCAGCACGCAGAACTTGGCGCAGTGGGGGTGGTTGAGGCGCACCGGGCGCCAGGCCTCGGCGAGGCTCCGTCCCATCTCGAACTGTGCGTCGTAGGGCAGCAGGGTGCAGGCAGCGACGACGGGATGCGGATCGCCCCTGCGCTTGACGACCATCCGCGAGCTGGCGCACATGATGTCGTCCGGCGATTTGCCGAGGATGGACCAGCATCCGGTGGTGATCTCCGGGACCTCGGCGCGTTCGTCCATCTCCGGGAAGAGCATGAGGTGGAGCGGATCGTCGGCGTCGATCGCGATGCCGTGCTCGGCGAACAGGGCGCGGAAGCCCGCGCGCATGGCGGCTTCGTCCTCGCCCCACATCGTGCGGCCTGCCACGGACAGATTGAAGCCGGCGTCGGAGAGCCACTTCAGGCCGCGGACGGTGGGTTTCCAGGAGCGCGGGCCGCGCTCGGCCTCGTGCTGCTCGCGCGCGTAGTGATCGACCGAGACGCGCACTTCGAGCCGGTCGCCGTGCTCGGCGCGCAGCGCCAGCAGTGGCTCGGCACACTTCTCCATGGGACGCATCGCGTTGGTCAGCACCAGCGCGCGGAAGCCGCGCGAGAGCGTATCTGCGAGCATGGCCATGAAATGCGGGTTCATGAAGGGCTCGCCACCGGTGAAGCCGATCTCCCGCGTGCCGAATGCGCCGGTCTCGATCTCGTCGAGATACCCGGCGACCTCGCGGTCGTCGATGTAGACCAGCCGATCGTTGCTGGGCGAGGACTCGATGTAGCAGTGCGTGCAGGCGAGGTTGCACAGCGTGCCGGTGTTGAACCACAGCGTCCGCAGCGCCACCGGCGCGACGCTGGCGCGCGCTTCGCCGGTGGCGGTGACCTCGGGGTCGGTGAACTTCGGTGGCGTGGCGGGGGCGCTGGTCATGGCGGCGCGCTCGGCGGGCGGTGCGGACCGCGGAACAGTGCACCCGGCATCGGCGCTTGGCAAATGCTGTCCCGTCCGTCGGTCGGGTTCGGGCGTCCGGCTCCGTGCGGGCGGTGGTGCCGGTCCGCTTGCGGCACAATAGCCGCCGAAGGAGGGCGGGCCTTGATTTTCCGGCCGCGGCCCTCATTCGCCCTTTGTCGCGCCATCGGGCGCTCGAGCGAGAGACCCAGCGTCATGCCGTTCTACGAATACAGCTGTGCCAAGTGCGGCGCCGAGAAGGAAGTCCTGCACGGCATCAACGACAAGCCCGAGGTCGCCTGCGAGGTCTGCGGCGACCAGACCATGGAGCGCCTGATCTCGGCGGCCGGGTTCCGTCTCAAGGGCGGCGGCTGGTACGAGACCGACTTCAAGTCCGACAAGCGCCGCAATGTCGCCTCCGACGGTACCGGCACGTCGTCGGGCGGCAAGTCCGACGATGGCGGCGCCGGCAGCTCGGACAGCGGCAGCACGAAGGCCTCGGACGGCGGAGCCGCCAAGTCCTCGGACAGCGGTTCGAGCACCGGTTCGAGCGCCGCCAGCACCAGCGCCGCCTGATCGCCCGGTCGGGGCCGGGGCCCGGCGCCCGCTCACGCGCGTTGCAGCACCGCTACAATGCGCGGCTCGCGATTCTCCGGACCCGATTCATGCGTTCTCATTACTGCGGCCAGGTCGATGCGACCCTGGTCGACTCCGAGGTCACCGTCTGCGGCTGGGTGCACCGCCGCCGCGACCACGGCGGCGTGATCTTCGTCGACCTGCGCGACCGGGAAGGTCTGCTGCAGGTGGTGTTCGACCCGGATCGCCCGGAGATCTTCGCCGAGGCCGAGCGGGTGCGCCCGGAGTACGTGCTGCGCATCACCGGGCGCGTCCGTCGCCGCCCCGAGGGGACGGTCAACCCGGACATGGCGAGCGGCGAGATCGAGGTGCTGGGCACCGGTCTGGAGACGCTGAGCCGCGCCGAGACGCCGCCGTTCTACCCCGAGGACGAGAACGTCGGCGAGGATGTGCGTCTGCGCCATCGCACGGTCGATCTGCGCCGGTCCGGCCTGCAGCACAACCTGCGCCTGCGCCACCGCGCGGTCTCGACGCTGCGTCGCTATCTGGACGACAACGGCTTCGTCGAGGTCGAGACACCGGTGCTGACCCGTGCCACGCCCGAGGGCGCGCGCGATTACCTGGTGCCCTCGCGCACGCACGCCGGGCGCTTCTTCGCGCTGCCGCAGTCGCCCCAGCTGTTCAAGCAGCTGCTGATGATGGGCGGCATGGACCGCTACTACCAGATCGCGCGCTGCTTCCGCGACGAGGATTTGCGCGCCGACCGCCAGCCCGAGTTCACCCAGCTCGACGTTGAGACCAGCTTCTGCACGCAGCAGGACATCATGGTCCTGATGGAGGGCATGATCCGCGGCCTGTTCCGCGACGTGCTCGATGTCGATCTCGGCGACATGCCGCACATGAGCTGGGCCGAGGCCATGCGTCGCTTCGGCTCGGACAAGCCCGACCTGCGCAACCCGCTCGAACTGGTCGACATCGCCGACCTGGTCGCGGACTGCGACTTCAAGGTCTTCGCCGGGCCCGCCAACGACCCCGGATCGCGCGTCGCGGTGCTGCGCGTGGCGGGCGGCGGCTCGGTGAGCCGCGGGCAGATCGACCAGTACACCAGGTTCGTCGGCCAGTACGGGGCGCGCGGTCTGGCATGGATCAAGGTCAACGACGTCGCCGCCGGTCGCGAGGGCCTGCAGTCGCCGATCATCAAGAACCTGTCGGACGAGGCGCTGGCCGGCATCGTCGAACGCAGCGGCGCCGCCGACGGCGATCTGCTGTTCTTCGGCGCCGATCGCTTCAATGTCGTCTGCGACGCGCTGGGCGCGCTGCGCCAGAAGGTGGCGGCCGATCTCGGCATGGTCGAGGCCGGCTGGCGCGCGCTCTGGGTGGTGGACTGGCCGATGTTCGAATGGGATGACAAGGACAAGCGCTGGTTCGCCAGCAACCACCCCTTCACCGCGCCGCAGACCGACGATCCGGCCGAGGTCCAGAACGATCCCGCCAGCTGCCTGTCTCAGGGCTACGACATGGTCCTCAACGGCGTCGAGATCGGGGGTGGCTCGGTCCGCATCCACCGGCGCGAGATGCAGGAGGCGGTTCTGGGCATTCTGGGCATCGACGCCGAATCGGCACGCGAGAAGTTCGGCTTCCTGCTCGAGGCGCTGCGCTACGGTGCACCGCCGCACGGCGGCATCGCCTTCGGCATCGACCGGCTGGTCATGCTCATGGTGGGTGCCGACTCCATCCGCGAGGTCATCGCCTTCCCCAAGACGCAGACCGCGCACTGCCCGCTGACCGACGCCCCCGGGCGCGTCGATCCGGCGTCCCTGCGCGAGCTGTCACTGCGCAGCCTTGCTCCGGCTGCGGCAACCACGGCAACGGAGAGTTCATGATGCGCGAATCCCGCACGCACCGGGCATGGCTGACGGCCGGCACGGCGCTGCTGACGGCCGGCCTGCTCGCCGGCTGCGACGCGGTCGGCGAGGGCGTCGCGCCCACCGGCATCACCATCCAGCCGGACTTCAGCGGCACCGGCCTGTCGACGCGCGAGGCGGAGGCGGCGCAGGAGCGCTTCGAGGACGGCGAGCCGTTCCGGATCGCGGAATGCCTGCCGGCGGCGATGAGCGTGATCCTGGAGTTCGACAGCGGTGCGCGCGAGAACATCACGCGCCGCAGCGAGAACGTCGTGTACCGCAGCTCGGACGAATCCGTGGTGCGCGTCTCCAACCGCGACATTCCCTTTCTCGGCAACCCCGACCAGGTCTTCCCGCGCGGCGCGATCGTGCCGGTTGCGCCGGGCAGCGCCACCATCACGGTGAACTACTCGAGTTTCAGTGCCGAGATTCCGGTCGAGGTCCAGGCGCTGGGGGCGATCGATCCCTTCGTCGACTTTCCGGATGTGCTGGCGCCCAACAGCTTCGCCGAGGTCGTCAGCGAGGCGACCGTGAACGGCCAGACGCTGTCGGTCGCGACCGCGGCGTCCCTGTCTCTCACCGACGTCAACAGCGGCGAGGAGAGCGAGGCCGCGCGGGTCGAGCCCACCCAGAGCCGGGTGGCGATCCGCGCCCTCGAGGCCGCCACGGCCCAGCGCGTGGAACTCGACTTCGAACTCTGCGATCGCAGCTTCCAGCGCGAGTTCCGCGTCGCGGACATCGCCGAGCTACAGGTGTCGCGCCCCAACGACGACGGCCAGCCGCTGGTCATCGGTTTGTCCGATCTGCTGACGGCGACCGCAGTATTCGACGACGGCAGCACGCTCGACCTCTCCAATCAGGCGCGCTTCTCGGCGTCGGAGGACAGCCAGAACCTGCTTCTCTTCCCGGAACCGGCGGCCGGAGGCAACAGCCTGGTGCTCGGCCTGTCCGGTCTCGAGGACGACGACGACGAGGAGGAAGCGGGCGACGGCACCGGTGACGGCGACGGCGCGGTCGGTGACGCCGAGGGCAGCGGTGGTACCGGCACCGCCAACGCCAGCTTCGACCAGGATCCCGCCGACGACGCCGATCTCGAGGAAGGCGAGGCCGACCCGACCCAGGTCGATGCCGACCCGCTCTCGCTGACGGTGCGCCCCGGCCGGGTCGACGCGCTGCGCTGGCAGGTGCCGCGCAACGACGACGGCGATCGCGTGCTGGAAGTGCCCCAGGACTGCAGCGTGAAGCCGGGCGTCGAGGGCGACTTGCGCATCGCGCTCGAGGATGGCAGCAAGGCTGAGGTCACGCGCCGCATTGATCGCGAGATCAACTACCGAGTGGGCGACGAGCCGATCAACGCCGAGGATGGCGCCGGCAATGACGATGCAGAGGAAGCAAACCCCGTCGTCGAGGTCGTCGATCGCACCAGGCTCTCGACCCAGCGCCGCGCCGGGACCATCACCGCGATCGGGGAGGTCGGCGACGAGGAACGCGTGCGCGCCGTGCTCATCCAGTCGACGGCGCTGCCCGGCTTCGACGATGTCGACAATGGCGAGGAAGAGACCTTCGTCATCGAGGACGAGCTCATCGTCCGGGTTGTCGAGCGGGTGGACTGCGCCTCCGTGGAGAACGCCGCTGACTTACAATAGGGCGATGACTGCAGCGAAGCCATCCGGCAGCGAGGAGGTCTGACCGTGGCAGCAGCCTTGCAACTCGACGAGTTCGCGCTTCTTGATGATGGGCAGTGCGACGCACGCATCCGGGCCGCCAAGGAGCAGCTCGGCGGACGTGCCGTGCTGCTCGGTCACCACTACCAGCGCGAAGAGGTATACCGGCACGCCGACCTGACCGGCGATTCCCTCAAGCTCGCCCATCAGGCGGCTGCCACGGATGCCGAGTTCATCGTCTTCTGCGGCGTGCACTTCATGGCCGAGGTCGCCGACATCGTGACCTTTGGTCAGCGCACGGTGGTGCTGCCCGATCTGGCGGCCGGCTGCGCGATGGCCGACATGGCCAATCTCGCCAAGGTGAAGACCTGCTGGCGCGAGCTGGCCGAAGTGCTCGACCCCGACGAGACGGTGACGCCGGTCACCTACATCAACTCGGCGGCCGATCTGAAGGCCTTCTGCGGCAGCCATGGCGGTATCGTCTGCACGTCGACCAACGCCCGCGGCGTGCTCGAGTGGGCCTTCGAGCGCCGCGAGAAGGTGCTGTTCTTCCCCGACCAGCATCTCGGTCGCTGGACAGCCTACAACATGGACGTGCCCCTCGAGCAGATGGTGGTGTGGGACTTCACCAAGCCGATGGGCGGGCTGACGGCGGAGCAGATCCGCGATGCCCGCGTCATTCTCTGGAATGGCCACTGCTCGGTCCATCAGATGTTCCAGCCGGATCACATCGGCCGGTTCCGGGAGCAGCATCCGGAGGGCAGGGTGATCAGCCATCCGGAGAACGCACTGGAGGTCTGCCTGGCCTCCGACTACGTCGGTTCCACCGAAACCATTCTCAACACCGTGCATGCCTCCGAGCCCGGCACGCACTGGCTGGTGGGCACCGAGCTCAATCTCGTCAACCGCCTCGCTGCGGAGATGAAGCCCAAGGGCGTCAGCGTGCAGTTCATGTCGCCGATGGTGTGCATGTGCTCGACGATGTTCCGCATCGATCCCCAGCACCTGGCATGGACCCTTGAGAATCTCGTGGTGGGCAATACGGTGAATCGCATCCAGGTGCCGCAGGACGTGGCGGAGCCGGCGCGCAAGGCGCTGGACCGGATGCTCGCCATCGCCAAGTAGACCGCTGCCGCGCTCGTTCGCGGCCACACGCATCCGGTCTGCCTCATAACCCAAGGAGAATCAATCTTATGTGGAAGAACGCGCCCAGCCTTGCCGAGTTCGATCCGGAAATCGCCCGCGCCGTAGCGGCCGAAGCCGGTCGGCAGGAAGCGCACATCGAGCTCATCGCTTCCGAGAACTACGCCAGCCCGGCCGTCATGGCCGCGCAGGGCTCGGTGCTGACCAACAAGTACGCCGAGGGCTATCCGTCCAAGCGCTACTACGGCGGCTGCGAGCACGTCGACGTTGCCGAGCAGCTGGCGCTGGCCCGCGTACGCGAGCTGTTCGACTGCGACTACGCCAACGTGCAGCCGCATTCCGGCGCCCAGGCCAATGCCGCCGTGTTCATGGCGCTGGCCCAGCCCGGTGACACCATCATGGGCATGAGCCTGGATCACGGCGGCCATCTCACCCACGGGCATCCCGCCAACTTCTCCGGCAAGCACTACAACGTGGTCGCCTACGGCATCGACGAGACCGCCGGTCTCATCGACTACGACGCCATGGAGAAGCAGGCCGTCGAGCACAAGCCCAAGATCCTCATCGGCGGCTTCTCGGCCTATTCGCGCGTCAAGGACTGGGCGCGCATGCGCGCCATCGCCGACAAGGTCGGTGCCTGGTTCTGGGTCGACATGGCGCACGTCGCCGGTCTGGTGGCCGCGGGCGTCTATCCGTCGCCGCTGCCCCACGCGCATGTCGTGACCTCGACCACGCACAAGACCCTGCGCGGCCCGCGCGGCGGCATCATCCTCGCCAAGGGCGCGGACGAGAAGCTGCAGAAGAAGCTGAACTCGGCCGTGTTCCCGGGCATGCAGGGCGGCCCGCTCATGCACGTCATCGCCGCCAAGGCGGTGGCCTTCCGCGAGGCGCTCTCCGAGGACTTCCGCGGCTACCAGGAGCGGGTCGTAGCCAACGCCCAGGCGATGGCCGGCGTGTTCAAGGAACGCGGCTACAAGGTGGTCTCCGACGGCACCGACGACCATCTCTTCCTGCTCGACCTGGTGGCCACGGATGTCACCGGCAAAGATGCCGAGGAAGCGCTCGGCCGCGCGCACATCACGGTCAACAAGAATGCCGTGCCCGGTGATCCGCGCTCCGCCTTCGTGACCTCCGGTCTGCGTATCGGCACGCCCGCCTCGACGACGCGCGGCTTCGGCACCGAGGAGATGGCCCAGATCGCCGGCTGGATCGCCGACATCATCGATGCCATCGCCAGCGACGACGCCGAGAACGCCATCACCCGCGTGCGCGGGCAGGTGGAGCAGCTCTGCGCGCGCTTTCCGGTGTACGGCGACACCCGTCGCGCTGCCGCCTGATGCGGCGCGACGCGCGGGGCGGCTGACTCCGTGCAGTGCCCGTACTGCCGGCACGCCGACACCCGCGTCGTGGACTCGCGGACGGCGGACGACGGTTCGTCGATCCGCCGTCGCCGCGAGTGCCCGGAATGCAGTGAGCGCTTCAACACCTACGAGCGCGCGCATCTCCCGGTGCCGCCGCTGGAGAAGTCGGGCGGGCGACTGGAGCCCTTCGACGAGGAGAAGCTGCGCCGCGGCATGGCGCGGGCGCTCTACAAGCGGCCGGTTTCCGACGAGCGTCTGCAGCAGAGCATCGACCATATCGTCGAGAAGCTGCGCACCGTGGGCGAGCGCAGCGTGCCGGCGCGCCGGGTCGGCGAATGGGTGATGGAGGAGCTGCGTGATCTCGACCACGTCGCCTATGTGCGATTCGCGTCGGTGTATCGCCAGTTCAACGACGCGCAGGCCTTCCGCGAGGAGATCGAGCGTCTCGAGCGCGCGCCCACCGCCGAGCTGCGGCGGAGCCAGATTCCGCTGATCGGGACCGATGGTGGCGATGACACCGCGCACTGATCCCCGGCGCGTGTTCGCCGCGCCGCGACTTGCCCCGGTGTCTCCGGCCGGAACGGTCCGGGGCGCGGAGGCGGCGTGAGCGCATCGCCCGATGGCTTCTCCGCCACCGACGCCCGCCACATGGCGCGCGCGCTGCGTCTGGCGCGGCGCGGGCAGGGCGCGACCCATCCCAATCCGGCGGTGGGCTGCGTCATCGTGCGCGACGGCGCGGTGGTCGGCGAGGGCTTCCACGCCCGTGCCGGCGCGCCGCACGCCGAGGCCGAAGCGCTTGCCGCGGCGGGCGATGCGGCGCACGGCGCCGAGGTCTTCGTGACACTCGAGCCGTGCGCGCACACCGGCCGGACCCCGCCGTGCGCCGATGCGCTGGTTGCCGCGGGCGTGGCGCGCGTGGTGGCGGCGCACCCGGATCCCGATCCGCGCACTGCCGGGGGCGGGCTGGCGCGCCTGCGCGAGGCGGGCATCCGCGTCGAGAGCGGACTGATGGCGGCGCAGGCGCGTGCCCTCAACCGCGGCTTCGTGCAGCGGCTGGAGCGGGGGCGACCCTTCGTGACCCTGAAACTGGCCGCGAGCCTGGACGGCCGTACCGCCATGGCGAGCGGCGAATCGCAGTGGATCACCGATACGGCCGCGCGCCGGGACGTGCATCGCGCGCGCGCGCGCCACCACGCCGTGCTGACCAGCGCGCGCACCGTGCGGGACGATGATCCGCGCCTCACCGCCCGCCTGGAGGCGCCCTGCCGGCAGCCCGACCGCATCGTGCTCGATGCCCGCGGTGTCGCCGATCCGGGCGCACGCGTGTTCGACGACGACGGCACGCCGCGCTGGTGGCTGGTCGGCAGCGATGCCCGCGTCGCACCGGCGGCCGGAGTGTCGGTGCTGCGGGTGCCGCTGAGCGGTGATCACGTCGATCTGCCGGCTGCCTTCATCGCGCTCGGCGAAGCAGGGATCAACGACGTGCTGGCGGAGTGCGGCCCGGCACTGGCCGGCGCGCTGCTCGATGCCGGCGTGGTCGACGAGCTGCTGCTCTATCAGGCGCCGTGCCTGCTGGGCGACCGCGCACGGCCCCTGGCGGCGCTGCCGGGCATCGAGCGGCTGGCGCAGCGGCGCCTGCTGCAGTGGGAGGACGTCCGCATGGTGGGCGCCGATCTGCGCATCCGGGCCGCGGTCACCGCGGCCCCCGACGAGGAGTAGACATGTTCACGGGCATCATCGAGGCGCTGGGAGAGCTCCGCGCGGTTCGCGACGACGGCGGCGACCGGCGTCTCGAGATCGGCACGCCAGCGGGGTTCCTCGACAGCGCGGCCATCGGTGACAGTATCGCGGTGTCGGGCATCTGCCTGACCGCGGTGGCGTTCGGCGGCGACAGCTTCGAGGCCGACGTGTCGGTGGAGACGCTCGACGCCACCACGGCCGGCGGCTGGGCCGTCGGGCGTCCGCTGAATCTGGAGCCGGCGCTGACCCTCGCCAAGCCGCTGGGGGGGCATCTGGTCTCGGGCCACGTCGACGGGGTGGGGCGCATCGTCGACCGACGCGAGGACGCGCGCAGCTGGCGCCTGGAGATCGAGGTGCCCGCACCGCTGGCGCGCTACATCGCGCGCAAGGGCTCGGTATGCGTCGACGGCATCAGCCTGACCGTCAACGACGTCGATGACACCCGCTTTGGCGTTAACATCGTGCCCCACACATGGCGCCACACCACGCTCGGCGCCACCGAAACGGGGGCCGCCGTCAACATCGAGGTCGACCTCATCGCACGATATACCGAGCGGCTGCTGGCCGCGGGCGACGCAACATGAACAAGCCGCACGACATGACCGCGGAGATCGAGCAGGGCAGCCGCGCCGAGAACGGCCTCGACGACATCGGCGATGTCCTCGCCGACATGCGCGCGGGCAAGATGGTCGTCATCATGGACGACGAGGACCGCGAGAACGAGGGCGACCTCATCATCGCGGCCGAGAAGGTGCGTCCGGAGGACATCAACTTCATGGCGCGCCATGCGCGTGGCCTGATCTGCCTGACGCTCTCGCCCGAGCGCTGCCGCCAGCTCCGCCTGCCGCCCATGGTGGCGCACGGCGATGATGCCCACCGCACCGCGTTCACCGTCTCGATCGAGGCCGCCGAGGGCGTCACCACCGGCATCTCGGCCTTCGACCGCGCGCACACCATCCGCACTGCCGTGAAGCCCGAGGCCACGCCCGAGGACCTGGTGCAGCCCGGACACGTGTTCCCGCTGATGGCGCAGCCGGGCGGCGTGCTGACGCGCGCCGGCCACACCGAGGCGGGCTGCGATCTCGCGCGCATGGCCGGGCTCGAGCCGGCATCGGTGATCGTCGAGATCATGAACGAGGACGGCACCATGGCGCGTCGGCCCGATCTCGAGGTCTTCGCCCGCGAGCACGGCCTGCGCATCGGCACCATCGCCGACCTGATCCGCTACCGGCTGCGCGAGGAGCACAGCGTCGAGCGGGTGGCGGAGTCGCGCATCGACACCGAGTTCGGTCCGTTCCGCCTGATCAGCTTCGAGGACTCGGCCGACAACACCGTGCATCTCGCGCTGGTGCGCGGGCAGATCACGCCCGATACGCCGACGCTGGTGCGCGTGCACCTGCGCAACACCCTGGCCGACACGCTGGGCGTGCAGCATCCCGATTTCGGCTGGCCCCTGCGTCGCGCGATGCAGCGCATCGCGGAGGAGGACAACGGGGTGCTGGTGCTGCTCCGCAAGCCCGAGACCCCGCGCGAGCTCGCCCAGCAGATCCAGGAGCTGAGCCTGAGCGCGCACGAGCGCGTGCCGATCACGACCGGGCACGACCACGAGCAGGTGCTGCGCACCTACGGCATCGGCGCCCAGATCCTGTCCGATCTGGGCGTGCGCCGGATGCGCGTGCTGTCGGCGCCCAAGCGCATGCAGGGGCTGTCGGGCTTCGATCTCGAGGTCACCGAGTACGTGCCCTGCGACTGAGCCGACGGCGCACCAGCCACAAGCAAGAAGAACACGATGTCCGATATCAAGACGGGTTACCACGCGCCGCCGGCGCCCTCGGAAGGCGAGTTCGCCAACACCCGGGTGGCGGTGCTCGCCACGCGCTGGAATGCCGAGGTGGTCGACGCACTGGTCGAGGGCGCGCTCGGCGCGCTGCATGACTGGGGCGTCGCCGAGAACAACATCCGCGTCTACCGCGCGCCCGGTGCCTACGAGCTGCCGCTGGCCTGCGAGCACCTGGCGCGCGGCAAGCACTTCGACGGCATCGTCGCGCTCGGCGCGGTGATCCGCGGCGATACGCCGCACTTCGACTTCGTCGCCGGCGAATGCGCGCGCGGCCTGCAGGACGTCATGCTGCGCCACGCGCTCGCCGTGGGCTTCGGCGTGCTGACCGTCAATACCGAGGATCAGGCGCTCGAGCGCGCCGGCGAGGGCGAGGACAACAAGGGCCGCGAGGCCGCCCAGGCGGTACTGGAGATGATCCGCTTCGAATGGGAGGTAGACGCGCCGTGAGCGACGCCGAGCGCGGCGGCGGCAAGCCGCAGGGCCAGAGCCGGCGCGGTCTGGCGCGCCGGTTGACCGTGCAGGCGCTCTACCAGTGGCTGGTCAACGAGGCGCCCGCCGAGCAGCTGCTGCGGGAATTCCGCGAGGAACCCGGCCTGGGGCGTGCCGACGGCACCTACTTCGACGAGCTG
The DNA here is from genome assembly GCF_023145115.1 of Algiphilus sp. Lineage (NCBI taxonomy): Bacteria > Pseudomonadati > Pseudomonadota > Gammaproteobacteria > Nevskiales > Algiphilaceae > Algiphilus > Algiphilus sp. The sequence continues at coordinate 58,612 of NZ_JAGLEJ010000036.1, read as the reverse complement.
CTGCGCGCGATCACCGCCGACGCGGCGCACATCACGCAGACCTTCGTGCCGCACCTGGATCGCGCACTGGCGGAGCTCGACCCCGCCGAGCGCGCCATCCTCATGGTGGGCACCTACGAGCTCATGGCCAAGCCGGACGTACCGTGGCGGGTGGTGGTCAACGAATCGGTCAACCTCACCAAGATGTTCGGCGGCGTCGACGAGTCCTACAAGTTCGTCAACGGCGTGCTGGACCGTGTCGCGCACGATGTGCGCTCCGAGCACATGCGCGCCGGGCTCTGATGCCGCGCGCGGCGCGGCCGTGAACGAGTTCGACCTCATCCGCCGCCACTTCGCGGCGCCGGCTTCCGGTGCCGTGACGCTGGGCGTGGGGGACGACGCCGCGCTGCTGCAGCCGCCCGAGGGTCGCGAGATCGCGCTCAGCTGCGACACGCTGGTGAGCGGCCGCCACTTCCTGCCCGACGACGATCCCGCCGGGATCGCCTGGAAGGCCCTCAACGTCAATCTGTCCGATCTCGCCGCGATGGGCGCGGAAGCCGAGTGCTTCCTGCTGGCGCTCACGCTGCCGGCGTTCGACGGCCCCTGGCTCGACACCTTCGCGGACGGATTGCGCCGGGCGGCCGGGGCCACCGGCGTGCCGCTCGCAGGCGGCGACACCACGCGCGGCCCGCTGGCGATCACCATCACCGCGGTGGGCAGTGTCGAGGCGGGCGGGGCGCTGCGCCGCTGCGGCGCGCGCGCCGGCGATCTGCTGTGCGTCACCGGGACGCTCGGCGACGCCGCTGCCGCGCTCGCCGGTGCGGACGATCCGGCGCTGCGCGAACGCCTGCACCGCCCGACGGCCCGGCTAGCGGCCGGGCGGGCGCTGCGCGGACTGGCGCGCGCGGCGATCGACGTGTCGGACGGGCTGCTCGCCGATGCCGGGCACCTGTGCGCGTCGAGCAGCGTCGGGGCGGTGATCCGCGCCGATCTGCTGCCGTGCTCCGACGCGCTGGCCGCCTATCCGGACGACGACACACGGCTTGCCTGGCAGGCAACGGGCGGCGACGATTACGAGCTGGCGGTGGCGCTGGCGCCCGAGGTGGTCGAGACCGCCGTGACCCGCTGCCGCGGGGTCGCCACCTCCCTCACCGTGGTGGGGCGCTTCACCACCGCGAAGACGGTGCGCCTGCTGCGCGCCGATGGCACGGAGGCATTCATGGAATCAGGGGGTTATCGTCATTTCTGAAAGCTCGATACAGCATTGCCGCGCACCGAGGACGGAGTGGCGGCATGCGTGAGGCCGAGCGGCGGCGGGTGGTGCGCTTTCCCCCCGGGCTGATCCTTTCCTCGCCGGTGCACATCCTGGCCTTCGGCTTCGGGAGCGGCCTGTCGCGGGTCGCGCCGGGCACCTTCGGAACCCTGCCGGGGGTCGTGCTCTTCCTGGCGCTGAGCTGGCTGCACGTGCGCGCCTACGCGGTGGCGCTGCTGGCGTTGTCGGCGCTCGGGATCTATCTGTGCTCGGTCAGCAGTCGGCGCCTGGGTGTGCATGACCACCCGGGCATCGTGTTCGACGAGATGGTCGGCTACTGCGTGGCGGCGCTGCCCATCCTCCCCGCGCTCGGCTGGGTGGCCGGTCCGCTCTGGGTGAAGCTCGCGGTGGTCTTCGTGGCGTTCCGGATCGTCGACATCGCCAAGCCCTGGCCGATCAGCTGGATCGATGCGCGCGTCGGCGGGGGCTTCGGCATCATGCTCGACGATCTGGTCGCGGGCGTCATCGCGGGGGTCCTGAGCTGGCTCGTGCTGCACGTGTTGATGGGGGCCATGAACTGGTAACGAGGTTTACCATTTCCGCTCGCGGCGGACAGTTGTGAACGCGCGTTCAGCCGTTTGGGTGTAATCTCGGGGTTCCGTCGATAGCCGCAGGAGACAGTTGAAATGACCGACAAGACAGTGCGCATAGGCTGCGCCTCCGGTTTCTGGGGCGATACCAACACCGCGGCGCGGCAGTTGGTCCGAAGCGGAAACATTGATTACCTCGTCTTCGACTATCTGGCCGAAGTGACGATGTCGATCCTCGCCGCCAAGCGCATGCGCGATCCCGACGAGGGCTACGCCAACGATTTCGTGAAGCACGTCATGGGCGAGCTGGCGCCCGAGATCGCCGAGCGCGGGATCAAGGTCGTCGCCAATGCCGGCGGCATCAATCCGCTGGCCTGCAAGAAGGCGCTGGAGGCGGTGCTCGACAATGCCGGCGTGTCGCTGCGGGTCGCCGTCGTTCTGGGCGATGACCTGATGCCGCGCAAGCAGGAGTTCGCCGGTGTCACCGAGCTCGAGTCGGGCGCCGCGCTGCCCGATTCGCTGGTGTCGATGAACGCCTACCTCGGCGCGCTGCCGGTCGCGCAGGCGCTGGCCGCCGGCGCCGACATCGTGGTCACCGGCCGCTGCGTCGATTCGGCGGTGGTGCTCGGGCCGCTCATGCACGAGCTGGGCTGGACGGCCGATGATCATGATCGGCTCGCGGCCGGCTCGCTCGCCGGCCACATCATCGAATGCGGCGCGCAGTGCACCGGCGGCAACTTCACGGACTGGCACCTGGTGGCCGACGGCTACGCCAACATGGGCTTTCCGATCGCGGAGGTGGCGGCCGACGGCAGCATGGTCATCACCAAGCCGGAGGGAACCGGCGGCATGGTCACCCCCGGCACGGTGCTCGAGCAGATGCTCTACGAGATCGGCGATCCGCGCAGCTACTACCTGCCCGATGTGATCTGCGACTTCAGCGGCGTCACCGCCGAGCAGGTCGGCCCCGACCGGGTCGCGCTGCACGGTGCCCGCGGCCGCGCGCCGACCGGCCAGTACAAGGTGAGCGCGACCTATCCGGCCGGCATGCGCTGCGCGGCGCTGTTCATGATGGGCGGCCCGCGCGCGGCCGAGAAGGGGCACGCCGTCGCCCGCGGCATCGTGGAGAAGGTGCGCGGTCAGCTCGCGGAGAAGGGCTGGGGCGATTTCGAGGGTGTCGACGTGCACGCGGTGGGTGCCGAGGAGAGCTACGGGCCGCATGCGCGCGACGGCGCCCGCGACACGCGGGAAGTGATCGTCAAGATCGCGGTGCGCCACGGCAATCCCAAGGCCGTGCAGCTGTTCTCGCGCGAAATCGCGCAGGCCGCCACCGGCATGGCGCCGGGCTTCACCGGCTACTTCGGCGGGAGGCCGCAGCCGCACATGGTGCCCGCACTGTTCTCGACGCTGGTCGACAAGGACAAGGTGCCGGTGGAGATCGCGATCGACGATCGGCGCGAGACGGTTGCCATTCCGGCAGCGGATGCTCCCGGCAGTGCGCCCGATGCGGTCGATCCGCCGGCCCCCGGCGACGCCGCGGATCTGCAGGAAGTCCCGCTGATGCGCGTGGCCTTCGCGCGTTCCGGCGACAAGGGGGATCACGCCAATGTCGGCGTCATCGCGCGCCGTCCCGAGCTGCTCCCGTGGATCGCCGCGGCGCTCGACGAGGCGGGCGTGCGCGACTACTACGCGCACCTGCTCGATGCCGAGCGCGGAAGCGTGGCGCGCTGGTACCTGCCCGGTTCCCACAGCCTGAACTTCCTGCTGCGCCATGCGCTGGGCGGCGGCGGCGCGGCGAGTCTGCGCACCGATCCGCAGGGCAAGGCCTTCGGTCAGATGCTGCTCGACAAGCCGGTGAAGGTGCCGGCCGGCCTGCTCGAAGGGCTCTGACGCCAGCGCTACTCGACAGGGTAGCGGGGTCGCGGCGGCGGCCGCGTTACAATCGGCGGCTGGAACGTCAATGGGGGCGCGGCGCGGACGCCCGGCGCCGCCACGATCGGAACTACGCATGTCAGAAGTCGAACGCGATGTAATGGAATACGACGTGGTCGTCGTCGGCGCCGGCCCGGCCGGCCTGTCGGCGGCCTGCCGCCTCAAGCAGAAGGCCGAGGCGGCCGGGCAGGAGATCAATGTCTGCGTCGTCGAGAAGGGCTCCGAGGTCGGAGCGCACATCCTCTCCGGAGCGGTCTTCGAGCCGCGCGCGCTGAACGAGCTCTTCCCCGACTGGAAGGACCGCGGCGCACCGCTGAACACCGCGGTGACGCGCGACGAGATGTACCTGCTGAAGACGCAGGAGAAGGCATCGAAGCTGCCCAACGCCATCGTGCCGCGCACGATGCACAACCACGGCAACTTCATCGTCTCGCTGGGCAAGGTGGTCCGCTGGCTCGGCGAGCAGGCCGAGGCCCTGGGCGTCGAGATCTATCCGGGGTTCGCGGCGCAGGACGCCATCATCGAGGACGGTGTCGTGCGCGGCATCGTCACCAATGACCTCGGCGTGGCGCGCGACGGCGGAGAGAAGGACGACTACGCGCCCGGCATGGAGCTGCGCGCCAAGTACACGCTGTTCGCGGAGGGCTGCCGCGGCCACATCGGCAAGCGGCTCATCGACCAGTACGATCTCGACGCCGGGCGCGATCCGCAGCACTATGGCATCGGGCTCAAGGAGCTCTGGGAGATCCAGCCCGACAAGCACGAGCCGGGCCTGGTCGTGCACGGCGCCGGCTGGCCGCTGGACGACGACAATCCGGGCGGCTGGTTCCTCTACCACCTGGAGGACAACCTGGTCTCGGTCGGCCTGATCGTCGACCTCTCCTACGAGAACCCGTATCTCTCGCCCTTCGACGAGTTCCAGCGCCTCAAGCATCACCCGGTGATGTCGCGCCACCTCGAGGGCGGCAAGCGCGTCTCCTACGGCGCGCGCGCCATCACCAAGGGTGGCCTCAACGCGCTGCCCAAGATGGTGTTCCCGGGCGGCGCCCTCATCGGCTGCGATGCCGGCACGCTGAACTTCGCCAAGATCAAGGGCAGCCACACCGCGATGAAGTCGGGCATGCTGGCCGCGGACGCCTGCGCCGAGCGCCTGCTCGCCGGCAGCGAGGGCGCCGACGAGCTCGACGGCTACACGCAGGCATTCGAGGCCAGCTGGCTGCACGACGAGCTCAAGGCCAGCCGCAACTTCGGGCCGGCCATCCACAAGTTCGGCGCGTTCTTCGGCGGCGCCTTCAACTTCATCGAGCAGACCCTGCTCGGGGGGCACGCCCCCTGGACGCTGCACGACCGCCAGCCCGATCATCTCGCCCTCAAGCCGGCATCGGAAGCGACCCGCATCGACTACCCGAAGCCGGACGGCAAGCTGTCCTTCGACAAGCTGTCGTCGGTCTTCCTGTCCAGCACGAACCACGAGGAGGATCAGCCGATCCACCTGACGCTGGCGGATGCCAGCATTCCGATCGGCGAGAACCTGCCGCGGTTCGACGAACCTGCCCAGCGCTACTGCCCGGCCGGTGTCTACGAGGTGGTCGACGCCGACGACGGCAGCAAGCGGTTCCAGATCAACGCGCAGAACTGCGTGCACTGCAAGACCTGCGACATCAAGGATCCCGCGCAGAACATCACCTGGGTCGCGCCGGAGGGCGGCGGCGGCCCCAACTATGGGGCGATGTAACTGCGCAACCCATATCAGCCACGGCAATCGCCACGGGATCCGGGGCGTGGGGCGACACGAAACGGCCCGCCCGCACGCATCCGCGAGTTCCGTGACGCATCGCTTTTGCAATCAGCAGAGAAACGAGGTCATTCATGAAAGCTCTGGTCAGCGTCAAGCGCGTTGTCGACTACAACGTGCGGATTCAGGTCAAGGGTGACGGCTCCGGTGTCGTCACCGACGGGGTGAAGCACTCGATGAACCCCTTCGACGAGATCGCCATGGAAGAAGCCATGCGGCTCAAGGAGAAGGGCACCGTCACCGAGATCGTCGCCGTCACCATCGGTGGTGCCAAGGCCGAGGAGACGCTGCGCACCGCGCTTGCCTTCGGCGCGGACCGTGCCATCCATGTCAAGACCGAGGACGCCGTCGAGCCGCTGACCGCCGCGCGCGCGCTCAAGGCCGTGTTCGAGAAGGAGACCCCGGATCTCTTCCTGATGGGCAAGCAGGCCATCGATGACGATGCCAACCAGACCGGTCAGATGACCGCTGCGCTGCTCGGCATCGCGCAGGCCACCTTCGCCTCGGAGCTCGAGGTGAGCGACGGCAAGGCGCGGGTGACGCGCGAGATCGACGCCGGTCTCGAGACCCTGGACATCGATCTGCCGGCCGTCATCACCACCGACCTGCGCCTCAACGAGCCGCGCTATCTCAAGCTGCCGGACATCATGAAGGCGAAGAAGAAGCCCATCGATGCCTCCAGCCTGGATGAGCTGGGCGTCGAGGCCGCAGCGTCGATCAAGGTCACCAAGACCGCGCCGCCGCCCGAGCGCAGCAAGGGCGAGATGGTCAAGACCGTCGACGAGCTCGTCGAGAAGCTCAAGGCCAAGGGCCTGGTCTGAGGCGCTGGCACACCGAACGTCAAGGAAATCATCATGAGCAAGATTCTTCTGATTGCCGAACACACCGAGGGCCAGCTGAGCAGCGGCGTCGCCAAGGCGCTGGACTGCGCCGGGCAGATCGGTGGTGATATCGAGGTCGCCGTCTTCGCCGAGGCCGGCCAGGCCATCGCCGAGGAGGCCGCCAAGCTCGCCGGCGTGAGCAAGGTGCTGGTGGTCGACAACCCGGCCAACGCGCATCCCATGGCCGCGACCCTGGCGCCGCAGATCGTGGCGCTCGCCCAGCAGGGCGGCTACAGCCATGTGCTGGTGGCCAACGGCACCTTCGGCAAGGACCTCATGCCGCGCGTCGCCGCGCTGCTGGGCGTGCCGCAGGTGACCGACATCATGGCCGTGCATGGCCCCAACAGCTTCGACCGGCCGATCTATGCCGGCAACGCGATCATCACCGTCGAGGCCCCGGCCGAGCCGATGATCTGCGGCACCGTGCGTCTGGCCTCCTTCCAGCCGGTGGCGGCCGACAACAGCGCCGCCGTCGAGGCCGCCAGCGTCGAGGCCGAGCTGCCGTCCCACACCCGCTTCGAGGGGCTCGAAGTGCACAAGTCGGATCGCCCGGACCTGCAGTCCGCCGCGCGCGTCGTCTCCGGCGGTCGTGCGCTCGGCTCGTCCGAGAACTTCGAGATCATCTACAAGCTGGCCGACAAGATCGGCGCGGCCGTGGGCGCGTCGCGCGCGGCGGTCGACTCGGGGTACGTGCCCAACGACATGCAGGTGGGGCAGACCGGCAAGATCATCTCGCCGGAGCTCTACGTCTGTGCGGGCATCTCGGGCGCGATCCAGCATCTCGCCGGCATCAAGGATGCGCGCACCATCGTCGCCATCAACAAGGACGAGGAAGCGCCGATCTTCGAGGTCGCCGACTACGGTCTGGTCGGCGATCTGTTCGAGGTCGTGCCGCAGTTGACCGAGAAGCTCTGAGGTCGCGCCCCGCGCAGACGGTCCGCATGCACGCCCCGGTCCCTGTGGCCGGGGCGTTTTGATTTGAGGGAGAGGGTCATATGGGTTACCGCTCGGTTCTGGCCGCGGATCAGTTCCGCGATCGCATCATCGTCGTCACCGGGGGCGGCAGCGGCATCGGGCGCTGCACGGCGCACGAGCTCGCCAGCCTCGGCGCCCACGTCGTCATCACCGGGCGCAAGCAGGAGAAACTCGACGCCACCGCGGCCGAGATCCGCGAGGATGGCGGCAGCGTGTCGACGGCCGCCTTCGATATCCGCGACGAGGAGGCGGTCGGCGCGGCCGTCCAGAGCATCCTCGACGCCAACGGCGCCATCCACGGGCTGGTCAACAACGCCGGCGGTCAGTATCCGACGCCGCTGGCGCTGATCTCCAAGAAGGGGTGGGAGGCCGTGGTGGCCAACAACCTCACCGGCGGCTTCCTGATGGCGCGCGAATGCTTCAACCGCTGCCTGAAGACGCAGGGCGGTGCCATAGTGAACATGATTGCCGACATGTGGAACGGCATGCCGGGGATGGGCCATTCGGGTGCCGCCCGGGCGGGCATGCTCAACTTCACCGAGACCGCTGCCATCGAGTGGGCCTCCAGCGGCGTGCGGGTCAATGCCGTGGCGCCGGGCTACATCGCCTCCAGCGGCATGGATCACTACGATCCCGCCTTCGCCAGGGACGTCATCCCGCGCCTGAGCAAGCTTGCACCGATGCAGCGCATGGGCGAGGAAGCCGAAGTGTCGAGCGCGATCTGCTGGCTGCTGTCCGAGGGCGCGGCCTTCGTGACCGGCACCTGCATCAAGATCGACGGCGGCAGCTCGCTCGGCGTCAAGGCGTTCCCCCTTTCCGAGCACGACCGCAGCCCGGTCTATCGCGGCTTCCACCGCGCCCGCGCGCCCAGGGCGCTGGGCTGATACTGAGGGCGCGCGCATCCGCGCCCGGGCGCGGTGCACGCTCCGTCCCTGACCGACGCCCCGTCGTGATGCGGGCGCGCCGCGTGCCGTGCCGAGCCCGGCGCCGCCGGCGCCCGGGGCACGCCCGACTCGGCGCCCGCGTGGTGTCGGGGCCCGCCCCGGAATGCTGCAGCAGGGGCGCGCACCATCGCCCGCACTCGCATGGTGCGGTGCCGCATCCAATCGATGCACAGCTGTTGGACGCTGCATCGACAGCGGGTGACGGATGTCACCTGCGGTGGTGGATGATCGCGCGCCTGTGACGCCGACGGTGATCTAAACCCCTGTTTAAAAAGGTTGAACGTCAGCAATGTGACGTTTGGCACGGGCATTGCTTCCAAGTACCCGTACGCCAAGAGTGGGCGTATGACAACCCATAACGGATCGGCAATGCCGCCGATCCATGCGACGACGAAGTCCGCGAACTCGGCAGCAGCCGGGCGCGGACTTTTTGTTTTGTGCCACGCCTTTCGGCACGCAGACCACAACGGCGCCACGGCGCTTCGGAAGCAGGGAGAAATACATGACTATCGCAAGAGGCAACCGCCGAACCATCACGCCCCGGACGCTCCTGTTCGGACTGTGTCTGGCCCTCTGCTCCAGCCCCGCCTGGAGCTTCTACGACAACGGCAAGGTGCTACTCACCGGCGGTGTCGGCATGATCGACGGTGCGGGTGGTGGTGGCATCACCCCCTGGGCCACGATCGCCGGCTACGGCACGCGTGACGGCATCAATGGCGGCATCCGCTACACCTTCGCGTATCTGCCCGACTACAGCCTCAACACGATCGGCGCCCAGATCGGCTTCTACGATCGTCTCGAGCTGTCCTATACGCGCAGTGTCCTGCCCACCGCCGGCACCTTCGACACCGTCGGCCTGGTGCTGAGCGCGCTCAATGGTGCCGGTGCCGGCATCGAGCCGTGGAACACCACCATCAAGATGGACGTCTTCGGCGCCAAGCTGCGGCTCTTCGGTGACGCGGTCTACGACTCGCACAGCCTGATCCCGCAGGTCGCCATCGGCGGCTTCTGGAAGTCCAACGACAACGAGCAGCTGCTCAATACGCTGGGTGCTGCCGAGTCCGAGGACTGGGAGGGCTACATCGCAGCGACCAAGATCTTCTTCCCGATCAGCACGCTGTTCAACATCACGGCGCGCTACACCTCTGCCAACCAGACGGGTCTGACCGGCTTCGGCCACCAGAACGGCATCGGTCGCGCTGACGACAACGACAAGGAGGTCCGCCTCGAAGGCTCCATCGCGCACCTGCTGAACAAGCGCATGGCGATCGGCGTGGAGTATGCCCAGCACGGCGACAACCTCGACCAGCGCAGTATCCAGCTGTTGGGGATCGACCTGACGGCGGTCACCAATCTGCTGGATGGTCTCAATCTGGATCTGGGCGACGCCCTGACCCAGAAGGACGAGAGCGACTGGGTCGACGTCTTCTTCGCCTTCGCGCCCAGCAAGAACTACTCGATCACGATGGCCTACGCGATGCTCGGGAACATCACCCTGACCCCGGAGCAGCACGGCTTCTACGTCTCGCTGCACGCCACGTTCTAGCGCAGACCCGGGCCCCCCGCGCGGTGCGGGGTGCCCGCCCTTCAACCGACATGATCCCTTCCGATCATCAGGAGTTGCATTCATGAGCATCAAACCGCTTTTCCGCAGCATGTTGACCGCGGTCGCGCTGAGCCTCGCACTGGCGAGCTCACCGGCCCTGGCCCAGGACCCCGGCGACGACCGGTTCACCGAGAGCGGCAAGGCCAAGACCCCGCCGTTCGGCATCCCCGACGGCATCGTCGAGGACATGGGTGGCGAGGCCGGCATCAACGCCTGGGTTCAGGCGCTGTTCCACTACATCCTACTCGACTACCGCATCGCCCCGATCTTCAATGAGTTCGGCCACATCGAGCGGCAGATCGCCCTGAACACGCAGCTCGAGCAGCGTGTCCTGGGCAAGGGCAACGAGTACATGGGTGCCAGCATGGCCGCCGCCCACGCCGATCTGCAGATCACGATGGAGGAGTTCAACGCCGTGGTGGAAGCCGCCTACAACGCATGCGAGCGCGTCAACTACCACTACTACGAGTGCAACCAGCTCATCGCTGCGCTCGCGCCCTTCACCTTCGATATCGTCACCAACTAGCAGGTCCCATCCGGCGGCAGGCGTGCCGTCTGCCGCCGGCCAGCGATACGCAGCGCACCGGTCCGGACCGCCGACCGGGCTGATACAGGCCGGCGGATCCGGGCCGGTGCGATGTCGTAGGACGTGCGGGAACCTTCACAAGACAACGCGTTCACCGACCGGGAGGGAACATGCGTTATCAATCCAAGCGCGCTGCACGCAGTGCCGCACCGCAGGAATGCACCAACAGAGGGCGCCTCGGGGCGTTCGATCTGGCAGCAGTCGCCGCACTGTGCATGGCCACCGTCATCATGCTCGCCGACATCGTGACCAACACCAGTGCCGCCGAGGAGAAGTTCGAGTTCTACATCTATTTCCAGGAACCCGAAGAGTTCCTCGCGGAGCACTTCGGTTCCGATGTGCCCGCGCCCCAGGTCCTGACGCTGGACAGCGGCAAGCAGCAGCAGGTCCGCGAAGTGTTCACGCGGCCGTTCCCCAAGCCGCGTCTGCGCTACTGGACCGACGGCGCGCGTACCGCCTGGATCTTCGACGATGTCGGCAAGGAGGGCTATCAGCCCACGACCTGCGGCTTCGTGGTGAAGGACGGCGAGATCGTCGCCGCACGCGTGCTCACCTATCGCGAGTCGCGCGGCGAGGAGGTTGGCGAGCCTTCCTTCCTCAATCAGCTCATCGGCGGTCGTGCCGAGGGCAAGGGCCTCGACCAGCCCATCGACAACATCACCGGTGCCACCCGCTCGGTGGAGATGATGGAGCGCATGGCCCGGACCGCGATCGTCTTCGACCAGCTGGTGCCGTAGCGCCATGCCCGACAGCAACACCGCGACCTCAGGCGCCGCCCCGGAGACGGCGCACTCGACCGCCCGATCCAGAATGCGCACCGTGATTCCCAAACCCCTACGCCAGTTCCGCGACCGCGTGACCGGCAACGCGTCGTCGCGGCAGCGCCCGGCGCGGCCGCGTCAGAACCTCACCATGAAGCTGCGCAAGTGGCATCAGCGCGCGGGTCTGGCGGCCTTCCTGTTCATGACCTGGCTCGGTGCGACCGGGCTGCTCATCAACCAGAGCGCGCCGTGGGGCTATGACACGCTGCGCATCGACTGGCCCTGGGTGACCAACGGGTTGTACGGGCTGAGCGCGGTGCCCCCGCAGGAGGGCTACAAGGCGGGCGGACACTGGATCACCAAGGCGGGCGATGCGATCGTGCTGAACGGCGAAGCCGTCGAGTACGCCATGAACGATCCGCACGGCATGGCGGTGGGAGAGGGACCCGAACAGGCCCTGCTGTTCATCGCCACGCGCAGCTCGGTGGTCGTGCTCACCGAGGAAGGCGCCATCTACGACGAGCTGCGTTCTCCCGTCCTGCCGGTCTCCGAACCGCGGCGTCTGGGCACGCGCGACGCCGACGGCGCCGTGGTGGTGGCGGGTGCCGACGACGCCTACGCCAGCACCGACGGTGGCTTCACCTGGCAGCCCGCGGACGACGTTGCCGACGTCCGGTGGTCCGAGGCGGAAGCGCTCGCCGAGGCCGAGCGCGAGGCGCTGATGCCGTTCTCGCAACCCAGCATGTCGGTCGAACGCGTGCTGCTGGATGTGCACAGCGGGCAGATCTTCGGCGACTTCGGCAAGTGGGTCGTGAACATTGTCGGCGTGCTCGCCATCGTGCTGGGCATCACCGGCGTCTGGATGTACTGGCGCATGAACCGACGTCGGCGTTCCTGAGCGAACCCGTGGCGGCGGCGTGATCGCCGCCGCTGCGCCCGAATGCGACCGACGGACCCCGTCCCTTCAAGGGCGGGGTCTTTTCGTTGCTGCCGATGCTGGTGCCGATGCCGGCGGGGGCGTGTGCGCAGGGCCCGGGAGCGGACATCCCGCTTCCCCCGAATGCCTGCTCGCATGCCGGTCCGGCGCGATGCGCAACCGTCTCGATCACCGCTGTGCGCGGCTGACGTCGCGCGCCCTCGGCTTCCTGCCGGTCATCGTCGGAACCCCGCCATCGGATCGCCCGTCAGCGCGCGGCCGGGTCCGTCCGTTCGACGACCCCGCATCCCCGTGCCTCCGGGCGCGGCGAGGCTGCGTCAATGCCGGGAGGGAGCCCGGGCCGGGATCCGCGGGTGCCGCTGGCGCACGGACTGGTGCGGCGGGATCGCGCGGGGGTAAGCTTGCTCCCGGGACGCCTGCCGGGTGTCGCAGCTGCGGCGTGCGGCGGTTGCCCAAAAAAGAGCCCCGCGGTTGCGGGGCTAAGGGTCGATGCATGGGGAACCTGCGTCGACCGGGAGAGACATGGCGGTCGGCCGGGCGGGGTGCCCGGCGCGACCGGAGAGGATCCTGGTCGGCGGCCCGATGAGGGCCGTCGCTCAGGGCTATTTCACGATCACGGTGCCTTCCTTCATCTTGTGGTGGATGTTGCACTTGAAGGTGTAGGTGCCGGGCTCGTTGAAGGTGTGCGACCAGCTCGACTCCATCTTGAGCCGCGGGCTGGTGGCGCCGTCGACATTGACGAAGTGGTTGGAGCCGTCGTAGTTCGTCCAGGTCACCGTGGTGCCCGGCTCGACCTCGATCACGAGTGGGTCGAAGCGCATGAAGTCGACGATCTCCACTTCGGCGGTCTTGCCGGAAGCCGCGCCAGCGGTTCCGGCGATGGTCGCGAGCCCCACCGCCAGGGCGAGGCCCTGGCGGCGAAGCGGTGCTCGGGGGGGCGGACGGGTATTGCGCAAAGCGGTTTCTCCGGTTGGCGGGTTACTCGACGACGACGGTGCCGCTCATCGCCGAATGGAAATCGCATCCGTAGGGATACGTGCCGGGGGTGTCGAAGGTCATCGAGAAGCTCGCCCCCGGTGCCAGCGCACCACTCTCGCCGCCGGGCAGCGACGAAACGGTGTGTGAACGGTTGTCCGGGCTGTTCTGCCACGTCACCGTGGTCCCGGCGGGAACGGTGATCGTGGCCGGGACGTAGGAGTAGCCCTCGATGCGGACAGTCCGGCCGGCGCCGCCGCTCTGCGCCATGGCGGCGTCGACCGCATCGACGGTGTCGTCCTCCGCGGCGTCGGGGGCCGGGGCGGGTGCCGGTGATGCGGTCGGCATGTCCTCGGCGTGCTTGACGATGATCCGCGCGGTCTCCATCTCCGGGTAGATCCCCGATGCGTAGGAGTAGGTGCCGACCCGGTCGAAGACCTTGCTGTAGAAGTCGCCGGGCGGAATCCGGTAGCTCGCGGAGTCGCCGAAGAACTCGACCGTCTGGCTGCTACTGGTCTCGTTCTGCCACTTCACGCGCGTACCGGGCGTGACGTACAGCTCGTTGGGCTGGAAGGCGCCGTCCCGGATGACGACCTCGTCACCCATGGTCGGGGCGGCGCGCGCCGGTGCCGTGGTCGTGCCGCTCTCGGGCGGGTTGGCGTCCGAGATGTAGAGTTCGGCGCGTCGGTTGCGCGAGCGGCCCAGCTCGGTGTCGTTGTCGGCGATGGGCTCGGACTCGCCGAAGCCGCGCGCGGTCATGCGGTTCGACGGGATGCCGCCTTCCTGCAGATAGCGCATCACCGAGTGGGCACGGCGATCGGAGAGTGCCTCGTTGTAGCTGTCCGAGCCCATGCTGTCGGTATGTCCGCGTACCTCGATCTTGATGTCGGGGCGCGCCAGCAGGGCGTCGATGACCCGGTCGAGCAGTTCGGTGGACTCCGGGGTCAGCGTCGCCCTGTCGAAATCGAAGTTGACGCCTTCCAGCACGATGGTGTCGCCGATCTCGCAGCCCGCGAAGTCGATGGGCTCACCGGTGCCTGCGGGCAGTTCGCAGTCGGGCGGCTCGACCACGCGCACCGGTTCGGGCGCGGGCGGCGGCATGTAGGGTTCGGGCTCGGGCGCCGGCTCGGCGGATGCGCCGAACGGGAACTTGAGGCCCAGGTTGAAGCGCGTGTCGTCGTAGTCCTCGCTCATGTGATAGAGCGCCTCGGCGACCAGGGACATCCCGGATGCGCCGCCGAACTCGTAGCCGACTCCGCCGTGGTACTGCGCGTGCGTGCCCGCCATGGCGTCGACATGCAGATAGAGGCCGCCCGCGAAGGGATACAGGTTGAGGCCGATGCCGCCGCCGTAGAGCTCGGTGTCGTCGACCTGCGGGCAAGTGTTCAGCAGACCGCAGACGAGTCCGCGCTCTTCCTCGTCGCTGTCGAAGGTCAGATAACTGCCGCGGATCTCGGCGCCTAGGTAGGGCGAGAAGCGCGAACCCAGTGCGATGACGCCGCCGAAGCCATCGTCGGTGAGCCGGTCGTCATCGGCCAGGGCGTACGACAGCATCGGCGTGAAGTAGTTGTGCTCCCGGACATCGGCGCCCGCCAGGGGCGCGTGCGCCGCCATGGCGGCGAGGCCGGCTGCAAGCAGCGAAGAGCGGATCGGGCCGCGTGTGGGGATCCCCGGATGGCGCATGCTTCTCCCTCCCTTGTGGCGGCGGTCGTTGCGTCTTTCCTGCGCCGGCGCGCCGCATGAAACGAGCAAAAAAAAGTCCATCGCGTACCGGAGCCCGGCACGGGATGGACGGCGTTATCCCAATATGTGCGACCGACGGTGGCCGCAAGACCGCAGTGACATGCCGCTGCATGCCGCGTACGGGAGAGTCAAGCAAGGCCTGTGCCAGAGTGCGTCCCGTCAGGCCACTGCAGGCCTTCCGCGCCGAGTGGCGCACGGCATGGCAGCCGCCGGGCGTGTCGTATTGGCGCAACGGCGTCTTAACGTGGGGCACGGATTCCGTGCATGCACCGCTACCGTGCCCGGCGCGCGCGGCGACCCGCGCCCCACCGGGGCTCCGCCGCGGCCGGGCGGTTGGCACGGGCCGTGCATTACCGGATGACGAGTCGGAACGACGCGAGCAGCGCCTCCGAGCGCGTTGCCGGTTCCGGCTCGTATGGACAACGACGTCCACTGTGTTGCGTTCCGTCGGGCGCAATGCAGTGGACGTTCTTGCTTCTGCACGGGCCAGCGCATGAATCGTTCAATCGTCCACTACGTCTGCTGCTGCACCCTCGCCGTCTCGGCGGCGCTCGGGTGGCAGCCGGTCGTCGCCGCCGCGGATGCGGGGGGCGACGCCGATGTGGCACGCGTCGCCGCGGCAGCGCTGGCGGTGGAAGAGGGCCATGCCGGGCGCGGCGGCGGCATCGACGACAGCGTGGTGCTCTTCGTGCAGCAGGTCGAGCCCGAGTTCCAGGTGCGCCGGATCACGGTCTCGGTGGAAGACGGGCCGACCCGCTCGCATTCGGTCAGCTACCTGGAATCGGAGGCGCTGCGCACCGGCGGCCGATACCGGGTTGCCATCGCGGTGCCAGATGGCGCCGCCCTCCGGGTCGGCGTGGACGCGCGCCGCGATGCGTCGGTGGCCCGCACGCCGACGCTGCGCGCAACCGCCAGGCTGGATGCCCCGCGTGCCGGGGCGACCTATGCGGTGCGACTGGAGGAAGCGGGGTTGATGGGGGGTGTCGACCTCGCGGTGGCGCCCCTGGATGGTCCGGCGGCGCTCGCCGCGGCCCGCATCGCCTACGCCGGGATGCTGCTGGATGCCGGACGGCCGTACGACGCCGCCCGCGCGCTGATCGCGCTCGACGGTCCGGAGGCCGCTCCGGTCCGGCAGGCCGCGCAGCGTGCGCTCGGGATCGGAACCGTCTCGCAGGCCGCCGATCCTGCCGCCGGCGCCAGCGTCGCGGCGATGATGCGGCGTGCCGCCGAGCGTTTCGCCGACGGCCGGACCGACGAGGGCGTCGGCACGCTGGAAGCCGTGGTGGACGCCGAGCCCGCCGACCCGCTTGTCTGGACGCTGCAGGATCAGGCGCACCTGGTGCTGGCCCAGCACGCCCTCGCCAGCGGGCAGCGCGATGCGGCCATCGCGCATTTCCAGGCGGTCCGTCGGCGCGGCCTCTACACCGCGCAGGCGCTACTCGGGCTGGGCTGGGCGCACATTCTTCCCACCGGGTATGCGGAACGCGCCCCCGCGCGCGCGACCGATGCCGGCATGCCGCTGGCGTGGCGGACCGAGCCACTGCCGCTGCGGGTCGACGATCCGGCGGTCCAGCGCGAGCTGCGGCGCGAGACCGGTTTCCGCTACTTCGATGCGGCTGCCGGTACCGAGGGCCGGCGCGCCGATTTGGGGCGCGCCCTGCGCACCTGGCGCGAGCTGGTCGGGCGCGACCCGCTCGATCCCGCAGTGCAGGAAGGCATGGTCGCGATGGGGTACGGGTTCGGCCACCTGGGTGCACGCGACCGTGCCATGGAAGCGTTCGACGATGCCATCGTGCTGCTGGAGCGGGCGCGCGATCAGCTTCTGGCGGCGCGCGATCACGTCGAGTCCGGCGCGCTGCGCGATCTCGTGACGGCGCACGAGGCCGATGATGGCGGTTGGCCCGGATGGATCCTGGAGCGCCGCGAGGCGCGCTGGTGGATGAATCGCGACGGCCGGGCCCCGGACACCTTCTACATCGAGCACCTGCAGGCCGATCCGGCATTCCGTTCCGCCTACCGCGATCATCGCGTGCTGCGGGGCATCGCCGGGCGCATGGCCGTGCTCGCCGGCGCCTCCGCGGGCGGTGATGCCGCACGGGTCGGCGCCGAGGCCGAATCGGCCGCCCGCGCCGCGGTGCACCGGCTGGAGGACGCCGCGCTCGGGGATCTCGGGGCGCGCATCGAGCGGGTCGAGGCCTATCTGGCCGAAGCGCACCTAGCGCTGGCGCGCTACCACGATTTCGGCGCCACCGAGGCACCCGCGCTGCCGCCGGAGGCGGCGTCGTGATGCGGCCGGGTCCGGTACTGGCGTTCGCCCTGGTGTTCGCGGGGGGCTCCGGGGCGGCACTCGCCGCCGATCCGCCCCCCAGGCTGGGCTCGATCACCGAGAGCGACGGCGGCCTGCTCCCCGGGTGGCTGAGCGGGTCGAAGGGGTCGCTCCTGCAGGTCGCTCCGGGCGAGCCAGCAACCCCCGATGTAGTCGAGGCCATCCGGCACTACGAGACCCTGCTGGCCTACGCCCGCGACCCGGCGACCCGGGCCGAGGCCCTGCGGCGCGCGGCCTATCTGCGGGTGCGGGCCGGTGACGGCGCGGACGGCATCGATCGCGACAGTCTCGAAGCCGCGCTGGCGCTGTACGACCGGCTGTTCGCGGCCCATCCGGACATCGCGGGGAATGACCGGGCGCTCTACCAGCAGGCGCGGGCGCTGCACCTGCTCGGCCGCACCGACGACGCGGCCGAGTCGCTGGCCACGCTGGTGGCGCGCTATCCGCAATCCCAGCGTCATGCCGACGCTGCCTTCCGGGCCGGCGAGCTGTTCTATGCCACCGACCAGCCGGGCCGCGCCGCTTCCGCCTACGACGCCATGCTGGCCGACGACAGCGCCTCGCCCGAGCTTCGCCGGCTGGCCGCATACAAGCTTGGCTGGGCGCGACTCCGGAACGGCGAGCCGGATGCCGCCGTCGCCGCCTTCGTGCCGGTCATCGACGAGGCCCTCGCCGGCGACGACGACGACCGCTTCAACGAGGCGGTTCTCGACGATTTGCCGCCGGAGCAGCGGGATATCGCCGGCGATGCGCTGCGCGGCATCAGCCTCGCCTTCCTGCGCGCCGGGGGCGTGGCGCAGGTCAGCCCGTCCGACGCGGTGGCCGGACGCATCGATGCCCGGGCCGCGCTCTACCACTCCGCGCTCGCCGCGCTGATGCTCGAGCGCGAACGCTATACCGATGCCGCGACCACCTTCGCCGCATTCGCCGGCAGCCGCTCGGCGCATCCGCTGGCGGCCGCCTTCCAGGATCGGGCGGTCCGGGCCTACGAGGCCGGCGGCTTCGTCGAGCCGGCGATGGCGGCGCGCGCGGCGCTGGCGCGCCGCTTCCATCCGGACGGCCCCTACTGGGAGGGCCGCGAGGCCGACGCCGCCTTCGGCGAGCGCTTCCGGGAGCATGTCGCGACCCTGGCCCGCCATCACCACGCGGTGGCGCAGGAGCTCGCCGACACTGATCGCGCCGGCACCGAGCGCTTCCTGGTGGCGGCCGACTGGTACCGCGAGCTGATCGCGCTGCTGCCGGCCGACGGCGAGCGGATCGCGGAGGCGCGCCTGCACCGCGCCGATGCCCTGCTCGAAGGGGGTGATCTTCCGGGCGCGGTGGCGCAGTACCGCGCGCTGGCCTTCGAGCACGCGCCGAATCCGCATGCGGCCGAGGCCGCGCTCGCCGCCGTCCAGACCCAGCAGCGCATCGCCGGGGAGACACCGGAAGACACGCGTGCCGCGGCACTCGACGATGCCATCGCGCTGGCGCTGCAGCTCGCCGAGGCCCAGCCCCAGCATCCCGAGCGCGAGCGGGTGCTGCTGCGCGCCGCCGAGAACGCCTACGCGCTCGCCGACTGGGAACGGGCGCGCACCATCGCCGGGCGCGTGCGCGACGCCGAGGGCGCGGCCACCCCGCTGCGGACTGACGCAGCGCACGTGGTCGCGGACGCCCGCTTCGAGGCCGCCGAGTGGGCCGAGGCCGAGACCGCCTATCTCGCCGTCCGCGGGATGCTGCCCGCCGGGGACGAGCGTCATGGGCGGGTGACGGAGCGCGCCGCGGTCGCGGTCTATCGCCAGGCCGAGGCCGCGCGCGACCGCGGCGAGCCCGCGGCGGCGGCGCGGCTGTTCGCGCGCGTGGGCGAGATCGCCCCGGACACGCCACTGCGCGCAGACGCCGACTACGATGCCGCCGCCAGCTATGCCGCAGCCGAGCGCTGGGGCGAGGCGGTGGCGGCCTTCGAAGCCTTCCGCACGCGCCATGCCGGACACGAGCTGGTGCCCGATGCCGACAAGTGGCTGGTGACCGCCTTCGAGGCGCTGGGGCGTCCCGGCTCGGCCGCCGTCGTCTACGAGCGCATCGCCAGGCGCGCCGCCCCGGGTTCGGCGGAGCGCCGCGAGGCGCAGTGGGCCGCTGCCAGCGGTTACGACGAGGCCGGCGATACGGCCGCCGCCGAACGCGCCTACACGCAGTACGCCGGCCAGTGGCAGCGGCCGCTCGACCGCGCCCAGAAGGCGCGCGAGCGCGTGGCCCACTATGCCGAGGCCGTGCGCGGGAACCGCGACGCCGCGCTGCGCTGGCAGCGCGAGATCATCGCGGCGCACGGTGCCGCCGGCCGCGGCGCCAGCGACTATTCGGCGCTGCTCGCGGCCCGCGCGCATCTGGCGCTGGGCCGGCACGCTGCGCGGCGTGCGGCCGGCAAGCCGCTGCGTCATCCCATCGGCGAGCACCTGGCCGCGCGCAAGCGACTCGTGGACGAGGCCATCCGTGCGCTGGAACGGGCCGCGGCATCAGGCTTCGACGAGGTCGTCACCGCCGCGAGCTATGCCACCGCCGAAATCTATCGCGACCTCGCGGCCGATCTGCTGGCATCGGCG
Organism: Algiphilus sp.; assembly: GCF_023145115.1. NCBI lineage: Bacteria > Pseudomonadati > Pseudomonadota > Gammaproteobacteria > Nevskiales > Algiphilaceae > Algiphilus > Algiphilus sp. The sequence continues at coordinate 38,751 of NZ_JAGLEJ010000036.1, read as the reverse complement.
CCGCCGCCGGATCTCAGCGGGGCGGCGCTGATGGAGTACGAGCTGCTCCTCGAGGACCGCGCCTATCCGCTGGAAGAGCAGGCGATCGCATTGCACGAAACCAATCTCGGCCGGCTCGGCAACGGCTTCTGGGACCGCTGGATCCGGCGCAGCGCCACGGCGCTGACCGAGCTCGTGCCGGCGCGCTACGGCAAGCACGAACGCAGGGAGGATCAGTATGCCTCGCTCCAGTGACGGCATCGGGTATCGACCGCGCGCGCCGCGGGCGGTCGTCTTCGCACTGCTCGTCGCCATCGCCGCCGGGCTGCAGGGCTGTGCCTCCGGTGGCAGCCAGCGACCGGCGGGCGATCGCGACCCGGGTGCCGATCGCGCGCTGAGCGCCGCCGATCGCAGCAAGGCCGACCGCTATTTCCAGGAAGCGCTCGCGCTGATGCGTGACGGGCGTCGCGACGAGGCGCGCGGGCTGTTGCGCTCGCTCGCCGATGCCTACCCGACCCTGTCGGGGCCGCTCACCAATCTGGGCATTCTCGAGGCGCGCGGCAACCAGCAGCAGGTCGCGCTGCAGCACTTCCGCGAGGCGGTCCGGACCAACCCCGAGAACGCCGTGGCCCACAACTGGCTGGGCATCCTCTACCGCGAGCAGGGTGACTATGCACGCGCCGAGGAGGCCTATCGCCGAGCCATTGCCCTGCACCCCGACTATGCGATCGCCTACCGCAACCTGGGCGTGCTGTACGACGTCTACCTGGAACGCCCCGAGGCCGCGCTGGCCGCCTACCGCGCCTATCTCGAACGCGGCTCGGAGGACGATCTCATCGTGCGGGTCTGGGTGCGCGAGCTGGAAGCCCGCGGCATCAGTGCCCCGCCGCGTTCGCTGGCGATCACCGGAGGTGGTGCATGAAGGGAGCAACGACCATGGCGCTGGCCCTGATGGCCGTGCTCGGCACACCCGCGATCGCGGCCGACGATGCCGGCCCCGCCGCGGGCAGCACCATCGTGGGGGATCAGGAATCGGCGATCGGCCTCTTCTTCATGCCCTGGCGCGAGGACCCCGCCAGCGACATGGATCGTCCGCCGCGCCATCTGCCGCTGGCGCCGGACGTGGGAGCGGTCGACGATACCCGCGCACGCGTCGAGATCCATGAGACCGTCGATCTCTTCCGGCGCACCCAGCTGGAACGTCGCTAGCGTCGGCATGCACCACCACGCAGGCGCCGGCATGTCGGGCAGTTCCACGGTCGCGGTCGGTCCCCGGTCATGACCGTGGCCGAACGCTATGCCGCGTGGCTGGTCGCCCGCCGACGGCCGATGACGTGGCTGCTCCTGGCGCTGACCCTGTTGGTCGGCGCCGGTGCCGGCGTCGGCGAGCGCAGCAAGGCCGACATCGGCGAGGCCGCGGTGCGCTCGGCGGCGCACGAGGCCGCCGACGAGATCGAGGCGACCTACCGCGCCGGGAAGTCGGTCAGCTCGCAGATCGTGGTGCGCGCCGGGTCCTTCGAGGGCGAGGGCGGGGAAGTGCTGCTGGGCAACGTGCTGACCCGGGCATCGCTGCTCCGCGGCCTCGAGCTGCAGCGTGCCATCCGGGCCGAGCAGCCGCTGGCCGAAACGCTGCGCGAGGACGGCTTCGAAGGCATCGAGAACCTGATCGCGCGACTGGCCTGGGCGCGTGATCGCGGCATCGACGGGTTGGAGGGGCCCGAGCCGGACCTCGCCGCCCAGATCGATGCACTGGCGGCGCTTTCCGACGCCGAAACGGAGTCGCTGCTCGCCGAGCTGCTCGATCCGGCCTCGCCGCTGAGTGCTGCCGAGCCCCGCAACTACCTGCCGTCCGACTACGTGGTCGGGTCGACCCGGGCGCGGGCCCGCGCGACCCACATCCGCCAGCACAATCCCGCCAGCGGCGTCGTCGGCGAGGATGCGGTCCTCGATGCCCAGGCGCGCATGGACGTCATGGCGCGCGCGGCCTTCCCGGATGCCTTCGTGTCGGGGCGCGGGGTGGTCAAGGCGGCCTCGGTGCGCGCGGTGGGCGACAGCTTCGTCATCATCACGCCGGTGGCGCTGATCCTGCTGGTGCTTGCGCTCACCATTGCCTACCGCGACGTCTGGGACATTCTGCTCAGCCTGCTGGGCGCCGCACTCGTGCTGATCTGGCTCAGCGGTCTGCAGGGCTGGCTGGCGATCCCGCGGACGTCGCTGCTGATCGCGGTGCCCTTCCTGCTGGTCGGGCTGAGCATCGACTATTCGCTGCACATCGTCATGCGCTACCGCGAGGCGCGCACGGACGCGGGCGAACCGGACACGGCCGCCGCGACCACGGTCGCGGTGGGGGGTGTCATGGCCGCCCTGGTCACCGCGGCGGTGACCACGGCGCTGGCCTTCTTCGCCAACGTCATCAGTCCGCTGGCGTCGATCCGCGACTTCGCGCTGGTCAGCGGTCTCGGCATCCTGTCGGCGCTGCTGGTGTTCGGCGCGCTGGTGCCGGCGCTCAAGATCGGGATGGACCAGTGGCTGGAGCGGCGCGGGCGCACGCGCCGCAGTCCGGCGGTCGGACTCAGGGCCGGATGGATGCATCGCCTCCTGCGGGGCGTGGCGGCGCTGTCGGCGCGCCATCCGGGGCTTTCCGTCGCGGGTTGCCTGCTGCTCGCGGTCGGCGGGGCGGTGGCCGCCACCGGCATCGATACCCGCTTCGATCCCGAGGACTTCATGCCGCGCGAGCCGCCGGCCTGGGTACGCGCGCTTCCGGAACCCTTCGCGCCCGGCAACTACGATGCGCGCGCCGATCTGGCCTACGTCAAGGACACCTTCCGGCAGAATCCCTTCGCGTCCGAAGCGCAGGTGCTCATCAAGGGCGAGGTGACCGCACCCGGGCTCCTGACCGCGGTCGAGCGCGTTGCGCGCGGGGTCACCGCGCACGGCACCATCATCACGCACAGTCCGGCCTTCGCGCTGCGGCGATCCGCCGGCCAGTTTCCCGAGCTCGCCGCGCTGATGCGCGATCGCGACGACGACGGCGACGGACTCCCGGACCGCGACGTGGCCGCGGTCTTCGACCGCTTCATCGCGCTCGACTCCGAGCGCGCGGGCGAAGTGCTGCATCGCGCACCCGACGGCGCCTACGAGTCGGCGCGATTGCGCCTCGGCATCCTGGTCAATGCGCCCCCCGAGTCCATTGCCGCGGATGTGCGCGAGCTGGCCAACCGCATCGAGGCGGAGGCCCCGGTGCGCGCGGTGGCGACCGGACTGCCGGTGGTGCAGGCCGTCATCCAGCGCGCGCTGTTCGAGACACTGGTCAACGGCTTCGCGGTGACCCTGGTGCTGATTCTTGCGCTGCTGGCATCGGTCTATGGACGGCGGTTCCGCATGCCGGCGCTGGGGGTGCTCTTCCTGGTCCCGGTGGTGGTGGCGCTGGCCTGGCTGCTGGGTGCCATGGCCGTGCTCGGCATTCCCTTCAACAGCGAGACCGTGGTCATCACCAGTCTCGCGATCGGACTCGGGGTCGACTACTGCGTCCATCTCGGCGAACGCCTGGTGGCCGAGCGCGCGGCCGGCGCCAGCGTCGCCGATGCGCTCACCTCGGGGCTATGCGGGACCGGCGGCGCTCTCCTCGGAAGCGCGCTGACGACGCTGTGCGGATTCGGCGTGCTGGCGCTCGCGTTCTCGCCACCGCTGCAGCGCTTCGGCACGGTCAGCGGTCTGAGCATCGCGTTCGCCTTCATCGCCTGCATCGTCATGCTGCCCGGTCTGTTCGCGCTGCGCGAGCGCTGGCGCAGCGGAAACCCGGCATAGGCGACGCGCGGCGGGCAGGTGAAGCTGAATCGGGCGGGGTCCGCCCGATCCGGTGATCCCCCGCGGCGGTGACGCCTGCGGTCAGATCGGGTCGAACTGCTCGCCGTCGAAGAAGCGGTCGGCGCCCAGGGTCATGGCGCCGCCCTCGGTGGGGGTCTGCCAGAGCGCGGCGTGGAGGCCCTCGGACTTGAGGTCGGTCTTGGGGAAGGGCTCGTGCACGCGCCGCGCGGCGACGCGGTACAGGTCCGGCCGATAGACCGTCTCGGCGAGGCCGCGGACGTCGATGTCGGGCGCGGCGTGGTGCCAGCGCTGCATCTGACGCAGGAACCACTGCGCATGGGAGCGCCACGGGAAGGTGGCCGCGCCGGCGTGGAAGACCAGCCCCGGGTCGCGGTCCGGAGCGGCGGCGCCGGGGTTCAGCGAGCGGTGCAGGATGTCCGCGGGGGCTTCGAGACAGCGGCTCGCCGCCAGTAGCCGCGCGGCCTCGCCGCGGTTCTCGGGCAGGTCGAGCCAGCGTGCGGCTTCGATGAGCGCGGCGACCAGCGCGAGATGGGTCTGTGGGTTGCGGTCGGCCCAGTCCTCGGTGACGCCCAGCACCTTCTCGGGGCTGTTGTTCCATATCTGGTGCTTGCTCACCAGGATGCGACCGGTGCCCGACGATTCCGCCAGCGTGCTCCACGGCGCGCCGACGCAGAAGCCGTCGATGCGCCCCTCGCGGAGGTGCTCGACCATCTGGGCGGGCGGGATGACCACCAGCTGCAGATCGCGCTCGGGGTCGATGCCGCACCCTGCCAGCCAGTAGCGCAGCTCGTAGTGATGCGACGAGAACGGGTAGACGTGCGCGAAGACGTGCGGTGGCACGCCGGCGGCGCGGTCGCACTGCAGCACGCGCTTGAGCGCGAGGCCCGCCGCGCCCGGGTCGGCGCCGCTCACGCCGAGGCGTTCGTAGAGCGAGCGCGACACCGTGATGGCGTTGCCGTTCAGGTTGAGCGACATGGCCGTGATCATGCGCACGCCGATGCCGTCGAGGCCGAGGGCGGCGGCGAGCGGCATGGGCGCGAGCATGTGGGCGGCATCGAGCATGCCGGCAGCGAGCTTGTCGCGCACGCTGGCCCAGGCGGTCTCGAGGCACACCTCGACCTCCAGCCCGTGCTTGGCGAAGAAGCCGAGGTCTCGGGCCACGATGACCGGTGCCGCATCGGTGAGCGGCATGATGCCGAGGCGCAACGCGGTTTTCTCGGGCGATGACGTCATGTGGAATGCCTCACAACAGTTCCGCGGCAGAGATGATGGCGCGGGCGGCATCGCCCATCTTCAGGTTGCGCGTCATTGCCAACCGTCTCAGCTGGGAGTACGCCGTGTCCTCGTCGAGACCGCGGCGCTTCATGAGCAGCCCCTTGGCCTTCTCGACGTCGCGGCGGTCCGCCAGCTTGAGCTTGGTGTCCTCGAGTTCCCGCTTCAGGGCCTCGAATTCCTCGAAGCGCGCGATGGCGACGTCGAGGATCGGCTTGAGGCGGGCCGGGCTCATGCCGTCCACGACGTAGGAGGTCACGCCGGCGCGGACCGCCTGCCGGATGGTGGCGGGTTCGCAGCTCTCGGCGAACAGCACGATGGGGCGGGGCAGATTGCGGTGCACTTGGCGCAGAGACTCCAGCGTGTCGCGACCGGGCGCATCGACATCGATGAGGATGACGTCGGGCTGGCGGCGCTCGACCGCATCGAGAAGATTGGCATCGGTCGGAGCCATCGCGACGATCTCGTGCCCCAGTTCGCGCAGCGAGGCCTCGATGGAAGCACAGCGCTCGGGGTCATCATCCACCAGCATTATTCGCATAGGTGATCGTGCCGCTCATGGGCAGGGGCGAATCCGGTATTCGCAAGACGCGGCCCGGACGCTGCAAGGGGAGCCGGGCACGGGCATCGCGATGCCTTCCGCGCCGGATCGGTGCTGCCTGAAGCGGATTCCTCGGTTCGATTCATGGTGACGAAAAAGAAACGGCGCCCATTGCACCGCAGTGCTGGACGCCGTTGTCCGGAATGCGTTCGATTGGACGCACGACTAGGGCCGTGCGGACTTGCGAACCATCGATGCAACCCGCATGCCATCGCGGTGACCCGGGCGGTCCGTCGCGGTCCGGCGTGGCGATGCCGCCGCGGCGCTGCGGCGGTGCGGACGCGCCCCATCGTGTGGCGTCGAGCACCACGATCGATCGCATGCCCGGCATCGATGCCTCGATATGGGGCATGCGCCGTCCGTGCCGCCCGCGAAGCCGCGCCATCAGTCTTCCCCGGGTGGCATGAATCCTGCGTTTAAGCCTGTGCAGAATCGCGCGGGTCGAACGACCGGCCCGCACCACAGACGAGATCGGCTTCGCGTTGCCAGCGGAGCCATGGACAAAGGCGTCCATGCGTGATCGGCCCCAACCGGGGCCGTCATGTGTGGACGCCTTTTCTGTTTCAGAGACGAATTCGCATATGGGAACTCCGACCATCTATCGAGCAAGCAGAAAGATCCGCTTCGCGGCCCGGGCAGAGCGTCCGGGCCCGATACCCGCGACCGTTCGTTCAGGAGGTGCCGGATGAGCAAGCACATCGTGGTGATCGGCAATGGCATGGTGGGCCACCGTCTGGTGGAGCGCCTGCGCGCCGACGGCGGCGACCGAGTGCGCATCACCGTCCTCGGCGAGGAGGTACGCCCGGCCTATGACCGCGTGCAGCTGTCGAGCTACTTCAGCGGCCGGAGCGCCGAGGATCTGTCGCTGGTGGCCGACGGCTTCTACGACGGCGACGGCGTGGTGCTGCATCTCAACACCCGGGTGGTCGAGATCGATCGCGAGGGGCACGCGGTCGTCACCGCGGCCGGCGAGCGTATCGACTACGACCGGCTGGTCCTGGCGACCGGCTCGTATCCCTTCGTCCCGCCGGTGGAGGGCGCCGACCGACCCGACTGCTTCGTCTATCGCACCATCGAGGATCTCGAGGCGATGACCGAAGCCGGCACGCGCTCGAAGGTGGGCGTCGTCGTCGGTGGCGGCCTGCTCGGACTGGAAGCCGCCAAGGCCCTCAAGGACATGGGCCTCGAGACGCATGTCATCGAGTTCGCGCCGCGCCTGATGGCGGTGCAGGTCGATGATGCCGGCGGCGCGCTGCTGCGACGGAAGATCGAGGAACTGGGCGTGGTGGTGCACACCGCCACCAATACCAGCCGCATCGTCGATGGCGATGCGTGCCGGCATCGCATGGAGTTCGCCGACGGCGGCTCGCTGGAGGCCGACATGATCGTGTTCTCCGCCGGCATCCGGCCGCGCGACGACATCGCCCGCGCGGCGGGCCTGACCCTGGGCGAGCGCGGCGGCATCTGCATCGACGATCACTGCCTGACCTCGGATCCGGACATCTACGCCATCGGCGAGTGCGCGCTCTTCGAGAGCCGCATCTACGGACTGGTCGCTCCGGGTTACGACATGGCGAAGGTGGCGGCCGCCCACGTACTGGGCGATGACGCACAGCGCTTCGCCGGCGCCGACATGAGCACCAAGCTCAAGCTGCTCGGCGTCGACGTCGCCTCGCTGGGCGACGCCCACGGCGTTACCGAGGGCGCGCGCACCATGGCGTTCCAGGACGAGCGCGCGGGCGTCTACAAGAAGCTGGTCATGAACGCCGAGGGCACGCGCCTGATCGGCGGAGTGCTGGTCGGTGACGCCGAGGCGTACTCCGACTGGCTGACCATGATGCAGAACGACATGCCGCTGCCGGAGAAGCCCGAGAGCCTGCTGCTGGGCTCGGCCGACGAGGAGGGCGCCGGCGCTACCGGGGTCGATGCGCTGCCCGACGGCGCCCAGGTCTGCTCCTGCAACGATGTCACCAAGGGCGCGCTGTGCGGCGCCATCGCCGAGGGCAACACCTCGGTGGGCGCGCTCAAGTCGTGCACCAAGGCGGCGACCTCGTGCGGCGGCTGTCTGCCGCTGGTCACCAAGATCCTGAAGGCCGAGCTGGTCAAGCAGGGCGTGGCGGTCAACGATCATCTCTGCGAGCACTTCCCGTACTCGCGGCAGGAGCTCTTCCACATCGTCCGCGTCGAGCACGTCGAGAGCTTCGACGATCTGCTGGCGCGCTACGGCCGCGGCCACGGCTGCGATATCTGCAAGCCGGCGGTCGCGAGCATCCTCGCCACCTGCTGGAACGACTTCGTGCTGCAGTCCAGGCACGCCGGCCTGCAGGATTCCAACGACCACTTCCTGGCCAACATCCAGCGCGACGGTACCTATTCGGTGGTGCCGCGCGTGCCCGGCGGCGAGATCACCGCGGAGAAGCTCGAGGTCCTCGCGCGTGTCGCCAAGAAGTACGACCTCTACACCAAGATCACCGGCGGGCAGCGCATCGACCTGTTCGGCGCCCAGGTCCATCAGCTGCCGATGATCTGGGAGGAGCTGATCGCGGCCGGCTTCGAGTCGGGCCATGCCTACGGCAAGGCGGTGCGGACCGTGAAGTCCTGCGTCGGATCGACCTGGTGCCGGTACGGCGTGCAGGACTCGGTGGGCATGGCGATCGACATGGAGAACCGCTACAAGGGCCTGCGCGCGCCGCACAAGCTCAAGTTCGCGGTCTCCGGCTGCACGCGCGAGTGCGCCGAGGCGCAGAGCAAGGATGTCGGCGTCATCGCGACCGAGCGCGGCTGGAACCTCTACGTCTGCGGCAATGGCGGCATGAAGCCGCGCCACGCCGAACTGCTGGCCTCGGACCTCGATACCGAGACCCTGTACCGGTATATCGACCGCTTCCTGATGTTCTACGCCAGCACGGCCGAGCGTCTGCAGCGCACCAGCACCTGGCGCGACAACCTGGAGGGTGGGCTCGACTATCTGAAGGACGTGATCATCAACGACAGTCTCGGCATCGCCGAGGAGCTCGAGCAGCAGATGGCGCACCTCATCGATACCTATCAGTGCGAGTGGCGCACTGCGGTCGAGGATCCGACGGTTCGCGCGCGCTTCCGCACCTTCGTCAACGCCGAAGGCGGCGATGACCACGTCCTGCTGGTGGAGGAGCGCGGCCAGAAGCGCCCCGCGACCAGCGAGGAACGCGCCCGGCTGAAGGGCATCCCGGTTGCCGTGGAGGAAGCGTGATGGCGGACCGCAACTGGCAACGCATCTGCCCGGTGGACGCCATCGTGCCGGATACCGGCGTCTGTGCGCTGGTCGACGGCAAGCAGATCGCGATCTTCCGGCTCGACGATGGAACGGTACGCGCCATCGACAACCACGATCCCTTCTCCGGCGCCAACGTACTGTCGCGAGGCATCGTCGGGGGCCTGGAAGGGGAACGCGTGGTCGCGTCGCCGATCTACAAGCAGCATTTCAGTCTCGCCACCGGGCGCTGCCTGGAGGACGCCGGCAACTCGGTGGACGCCTACCCGGTGAAGGTCGAGGACGGCGACATCTGGCTGGAGGCGGTGCCCAAGCGCCGCTATCTGCCGCCGGCCCCGCAGCCGGAGGAGCCGGCTTCGCTGGTCGTCGTCGGCAACGGCATGGTGGCCATGCGCGCCGTCGAGGAGCTGCTGGACCGTGCGCCGGCACGTTACCGGATCACGGTCTTCGGCGCCGAGCCGCGCGGCAGCTACAACCGCATCCAGCTGTCCAGCGTGCTGTCCGGCGAGCAGGATGCCGAGGCCGTCACCACACATCCGTCGAAGTGGTATGCCGACAATGCCATCACCTTCCACGCCGGCGATGCCGTCGTCGCCATCGACCGTACACGGCGGTGCGTGCGCTCGGCGTCGGGACGGGAAGTCGAGTACGACCGCCTGCTCATCGCGACCGGCTCGGATCCCCTCATCCCTCCGATCGACGGTGCCGAGCTCGACGGCGTCACCACCTTCCGCGACCTCGACGATGTCGATGCGCTGATCGCGGCCTCGGCCGAGCGCCGGCGCGCGGTCGTGATCGGCGGCGGGCTTCTCGGTCTCGAGGCCGCCAGCGGCCTGTGCGCGCGCGGCATGGACGTCACGGTGCTGCATCTCGCCGATCACCTCATGGAGCGCCAGCTCGACGTCAAGGCCGGCACCATGCTGAAGGCGACCCTGGCCGAACGCGGCATCCGCGTGCGCCTGGGCGCCGAGACGCGGCGCATCGCGGGAAGCGCGGGGCGGGTCGAGCGGGTCGAGCTGGCGGACGGAACGTCGGTCCCCGCGGATCTGGTGGTGATCGCGATCGGCATCCGGCCGAACATCGCGCTTGCGCGCGACGCCGGTCTGGCGTGCGGGCGCGGCGTCCTGGTCAACGACACTCTGCAGACCTTCGACCCCCGCATCTACGCCGTCGGCGAGTGCGTCGAGCACCGCGGCTCGACCTACGGGCTGGTCGCGCCGCTCTACGAGCAGGCGGGCATCTGCGCCGGGCAGCTGGCAGGCGAGGGCGGCAAGGGCTATCGCGGTTCGGTCAGCGGCACGCAGCTCAAGATCAGCGGCGTCAAGGTCTACTCCGCGGGGGACATCAACGGCGATGAGGATACCGAGGATCTGGTCCTGCACGATCCGCGGCGCGGCCTGTACAAGCGGTTGATCCTGCGCAGCAACCGCGTCGTGGGCACGGTGCTGTTCGGCGATACGGACGACGGGCCGTGGTACTTCGACCTCATCCGTACCGGAGCCGATGTCAGCGCGATGCGCTCGCGCCTGCTCTTCGGCGCAGCGTACTGCGAAGAGGCGGCCTGAGGGGCAGTCGATTGATCCCCGGTCCGGAATTCATGCGCGCCGGTGCCCCATGGCGCGGCGCGCAAGCCACGGGCGCGCGCGCGGTCGGCGCCGGCAGCGGTCGTCCATGAACGACGCGGTTCGCACCACCTGTCCCTATTGCGGCGTGGGCTGCGGCGTCCGGGTGCAGTCGGCGGCCGGAGGCTGGCGCGTCGCCGGTGACGACGATCATCCAGCCAACCACGGACGCCTGTGCGTCAAGGGCAGCACGCTCGCCGAGACGGTCATCGACGACACCCGGCTGCGCCAGCCGATGATGCGACCGCACAAGGGAGCGGCACACGCTCCCGCCTCGTGGGACGCCGCCATGGCGCGGGTGGCCGAGGGCTTCGGTCGCGTCATCGAGGCGCACGGCCCGGACGCGGTGGCGTTCTACGTCTCCGGCCAGCTGCTGACCGAGGACTACTACGTCGCCAACAAGCTGATGAAGGGCTTCATCGGCAGCGCCAACATCGACACCAACTCGCGGCTCTGCATGTCGTCCGCGGTCGCGGGATACACCCGTGCCTTCGGCGAGGACGTGGTTCCGGTCGAATACTCCGACGTCGAGAACGCCGACCTCGTGGTGCTGGTGGGCTCCAACCTCGCCTGGTGCCATCCGGTGCTCTACCAGCGCCTGAGTCGGGCGCGCGAGGCCCGGCCCGATCTCAGGGTGGTCAACATCGACCCCCGCCGCACCGCGACCTGCGACATCGCGGACATGCACCTGCCACTGGCGCCGGGCAGCGATGTGGCGCTGTTCAACGGGCTGCTGCGCTATCTGCACGACAACGACTGCGTGGATCAAGCCTTCGTGGACGCGCACTGCCGCGACAGCGAGGCCGCGCTGGACGCCGTGGCCCGTGGATGCGACGTTGCCTCGGTGGCGCGCGACTGCGCGCTGCCGGAGGACGCCGTGCGCGCCTTCTTCGCCCTGTTCGCGGAGCGCGCGCGCACCGTCACGCTGTTCTCGCAGGGCGTGAATCAGTCGAGCAGCGGGACCGACAAGGTCAACGCCATCATCAACTGCCACCTGCTCACCGGTCGGATCGGGCGGGCAGGCGCGGGTCCGTTCTCCATCACCGGTCAGCCCAACGCCATGGGCGGGCGCGAAGTGGGCGGGCTGGCCAATCAGCTCGCCGCCCATCTCAGTCTGGACGATGCCGCGCATCGCGCCCTTGTCCAGCGGTTCTGGCAGTCGCCCGCGATGGCGGAGCGTCCCGGCCTGAAGGCCGTCGATCTCTTCGAGGCCGTGCACGAAGGCCGGGTGCGGGCGATCTGGATCATGGCGACCAATCCGCTGGTCAGCCTGCCCGATGCCGATCGCGTGCGGGCCGCGCTGGAGCGGTGCGATCTGGTGGTGGTGTCGGAAGCCGTCAACGATACCGATACGCTGCGCTGCGCCGACATCCAGCTTCCGGCCGCCACCTGGGGCGAGCGCGACGGCACGGTGACCAATTCCGAGCGCGTGATCTCGCGCCAGCGCCCGTTCCGGGCTCCGCCGGACGAGGCCCGTCCGGACTGGTGGGCGATCTGCGATCTGGCCCGTCGGCTCGGTCACGGCGATGCCTTCGACTACCCCGATGCGCATGCCATCTTCGACGAGCACGCGCGGCTGTCCGCATTCGGGAACGGCCCGGATGCCGAGGCGCGACGGGTGTTCGATATCGGTGGTCTGGCGGGCCTGTCGCGGGCGGACTACGATGCGCTGGAGCCGGTGAAGTGGCCGGTGCCGGCGCGTCCCGCGCCCGAGCCGTCGCGGCCCTACGGCGACGGTCGCTTCTCGCATCCCGACGGCCGTGCGCGATTCGTGCCGACGGTGCCGCGGGCGCCGGCGAACTCGCCCAGTGCCGCGTACCCCATGATCCTCAACACCGGCCGGGTCCGCGATCAGTGGCACACCATGACGCGCACGCGGCTGGCACCGACGCTGGCGAGCCATCGGCCGGAGCCGGTGGTCGACATGCATCCCGCCGACGCGCTCGCGGTCGGTGTCCAGGCGGGCCGCCTGGCGCGGGTCTCGACGCCGTGGGGCTCGCTCGTCGTTCGTGCCACCGAATCCGGCGAGATGAAGCGCGGCGAGATCTTCGTGCCCATCCACTGGAACAGCCAGACCGCATCCGATGCGCGCGTCGGTGCGCTGGTCAATCCGGTGGTGGACCCGGTCTCGGGCGAGCCCGAGTTCAAGCACACGCCGGCGCGCGTGACGCCGTTCGAGGCCGGCTGGTTCGGCTTCGCGATGGCGCGGCATGCCATTCCGGTGAACGATGTCCCGTGGTGGGTCCGGGTGCAGGGGGTCTCGTTCAACCGCTACGAGCTCGCCGGCCTGGAGCCCCCCGCCGACTGCGCGCAATGGGCGCGCTCGCTGACCGGTGCGCCGCGGGACGCCGACTGGATCGATTTCGTCGATGCCGCGCACGGCAGTTATCGCGCCATCTGGCTGGTGGACGACCGTGTCGAGGCCTGCGTGTTCATCGCGCCGCGTGCCGACCTGCCGGCGCGCAACTGGCTGGCCGAGCAGTTCGGCAAGCAGCGCGTGTCCGGCGCCGATCGCGCCGCGCTGCTCGCCGGTGAGCCGCCGCGCGGCGCCGATACCGGGCCGACCGTCTGCTCCTGCTTCGGGGTCGGGCGTTGCACCATCGTCGACGCCATCGAATCGAAGGGGCTGACCTCGCCCGCGCAGGTCACCGATCTGCTGAAGGCCGGCGGCAACTGTGGCTCCTGCCTGCCCGAGATCCGCGGTCTCATCAGCGAGGCGGTGACCGTCGCCGAATGACCCGGTCCGGGGCCGGTTGCACTGTCGTGGGGAAACGCACCATTCCGGAGCAGCGCGCGGCGCGCCATCCTGGTGCCTCGGCGCGGCCGCCGTGCGGTGCCGGACCGCGATCGTTCGGTCCCGGCGTTCCCTCGATCCGCCGCTGAGCTGGCACGGTTCCTGCGATATCTGAGTCGGGCGATGACGCGCCCGGGTCAATGGCGACCCATCGCACCGGAACCCGGTGCGCGACAGCGATGCACGGAACAGGGCAAAGGCGCCCGCTGACGGTCACTCGATGACCCGGCGGGCGCTTTTTCATTTGGGGCTCGGTGGAGAAAGGGCAGGCCGACGATGGACATCACAGCGGCACTCGCAAGGGGCGCTCAGCCGGCGCCATCCGCGTCCACTCCGGCGCATTTCCGGTCGCGACGCCGTCACGAGACGGCTCCCGCGCGTCGTCGGTGCAACGGTTAACGCTAGGAGAGACTTTCCATGGAACTGGCAAACAAGGCGACCCGCATCCGCCTCTTCGACCTCAAGTCGATACAGATGCGCACCTTCCACCTGACCTGGCTCGCATTCCACCTGTGCTTCTTCGGGTGGTTCGGCATCGCGCCGCTCATGGCCGTGGTGCGCGAGGACCTCGACCTCGACAAGTCGATGGTGGGGTCGACCATCATCGCGTCGGTCGCCATCACGGTCCTGGTGCGCTTCCTCATCGGTCCGCTGTGCGACAAGTTCGGGCCGCGCCGGACCTATGCCGCGCTGCTGACGCTGGGTTCGATTCCGGTGATGTGCATCGGCTTCGCCAACAGCTTCGAGACCTTCCTGCTCGGCCGGCTCGCCATCGGTGCCATCGGCGCGTCCTTCGTCATCACGCAGTACCACACCTCGGTGATGTTCGCGCCGAACGTGGTGGGGACCGCGAACGCGACGACGGCCGGCTGGGGCAACCTGGGCGGCGGCACGACCCAGATCATCATGCCGCTCATCTTCGCTGCCATCGTCAGCCTCGGCGTGTCGGAGTTCGTGGGATGGCGCCTGGCCATGGTGGTACCCGGCATCATTCTCTTCGCGATGGGTGTGGCCTACTACTTCCTCACCCAGGACGCGCCCGACGGCGACTATCGCGAGTTGCGCGAGCAGGGTCTGATTCCGCCCGCCAAGGCCGAACGCAGCGGGTGGGGCAGCTTCAAGGTCGCGGCCAGGGACTACCGAGTCTGGGCGCTGTTCGTGGTGTACGCCGCCTGCTTCGGCGTCGAGCTGACCATCAACAATGTCGCGGCGATCTACTTCTTCGACGAGTTCTCGCTCGACCTCAAGACCGCCGGACTCATCGCCGGTCTGTTCGGCCTGATGAACATCTTCGCGCGCACGCTGGGCGGCTTCTTCTCCGACATGTTCGCGCGCCATCGCGGTCTTCGCGGACGCGTGCAGTTCCTCTTCATCGCGCTCTTCATAGAAGGCATCGCGCTGATGGTGTTCTCGCAGATGACCGTGCTCGCCGTGGCCATCGGGACGATGATCTTCTTCAGCCTGTTCGTGCAGATGGCGGAGGGCGCGACCTTCGGCCTGGTGCCCTTCATGAACAAGAAGGCGCTGGGAGCGGTTGCCGGCATCGTCGGCGCCGGCGGCAACGCGGGTGCCGTGGCGGCGGGCTTCCTCTTCAAGTCGGAGTCCCTCAGCTATGGGCAGGGACTCTTCTTCCTCGGTTGCGCGGTGGTGGTGTGCTCCTTCTTCGCCTTCGCCGTGCGCTTCACGCCGGAAGTGCTGGCCGAGGAGGAGGGACTGCTCAGGGAGGCACTCGCGAGCCGGGATGCCGAACGCGCTGCCGAAGGGGAGGCCAAGCCGGTTCCGGCGTGATACCTCCGCGTTCGATGGGCCATCGCGGCCGGCCAGCGTGATGCTGGCCGGCCGTGTGCGTTCCGGACGCGGGTGATTCAGTGAGCGCTCAGTCACGCGCAGTAGGCTCTGTGCACGTCGATACGCACACAACCGACCAAGGAGCTCGAACATGAAGAAACTGATGACGCTGGCGCCGGGTATCGTCCTCGCGGGCAGCTTCGCCAGCTTCCCGGCTGCTGCGCAGATGAGCGATGACCTCGCCTTCGATCCGTCGATCTACGCTGGCGGCAGCGCCGGCTACTTCCGTCTCAACGACGATGACTTCCTCGACGAGGAGGACGAGTTCAAGGACAACCGCTGGGCCTGGCGCGGTCTCGCCGGCGTGCAGCTGAATCCCGTCTTCAGCATCGAGGGCGGCTACATCGATTTCGGCGAGCTCAACGACGGCGATTTCACGCTCAACGCGGACGGCACCTTCGCCGCCGCCCTGGTGCACCTGCCGCTGGCCAACGGCTTCTCGCCCTACGCCAAGCTCGGTCAGCTCTGGTGGGATGCCGAGCTCGAAGGGCCGTCCGGCTTCTTCGGCAACCGGGCCACGGCCAGCGATGACGGCAGCGACACCTTCTATGGCTTCGGTGTCCGGTTCGGCGAGGGCCCGGGCATGCAGCTGCGCCTCGAGTACGACCGTCTCGCGCTCGACGACACCGATGTCGACATGGGTTCGGTGACGCTGCAGTACAACTTCTGACCCGTCTGCCCCGTGTTTCATCCCTCTCCAGGTCTCCTCCCCGAAGGGTCCTCCCCCTGACCCTCCCCCGAAAGCGACCTGGACATGCGCCGGTGCCGTGCACCGGCGCTTTTTTGTGCGCGTCTGCCGGTGCGCCGCGGGAAGCACCTTGCTACCGTTCCGATGTCACCGCACCCCGACGGTCGTCCGCCATGCTCCGAATCCTGTTCGTGTCACTGATCCCCCTGGTCGCGCTGAGCGCCGAGGCCCGCATCGTCGAGGTGCATCTCATGCCCGGCGGCGCCGAAGTGACCGCCGAGGTGGCGGTCAGCGACGGTGCGGCGGTGCTGGACGATCTGCCGGCGGACCTCGATGTCGGCAGTGTCCGCGTTGCGCCCGGCGATGGGGTGACCGTGCGAAGCATCGATCTGCGGACGCGCTACGGGGAGGATGCCGAGGGGCGCCGCGCCGGGCTCGAGGCCGAGCTCGACGAGGTCGAGGATGCGCTCGCGCTGCTCGATCGATCGGCCGCGGATCGCGAGATCGCGCGCGGCATGCTCGGGCGGGTCGGCAGCGGCGACCAGGGCGTGCCGGATGTGTCGGAGGCCTTCGGCGCGGTCTCCGATGCGCTGTACCGCCTGGCGCAGCAGGAGCACGAGGACCGCGCCCGGCGCCGCGAGCTGACCTCGCGCCGCGAGGCGCTGCGCGCCGAGCTGCAGGCGCTCGGCTCGGCGGCCACCGCGCGCAGGACCCTGCATGTTGCCACTGCCGGCAATGGCGGCAAGCTGCGGGTGCGATACCCGGTGACGGAAGCCCGCTTCGAGGTGCGCTACCGGTTGCGGTTCGACAGCGCGCAGCGCCGCGTCACGCTGGAGCCGCGTCTGATGGTGGCGCAGAACACCGGGACCGACTGGCGGGACGTGCGGCTCAGCGCCGCCACCACCCGCCGCTCGTATCGCCTCGATGTGCCCGAGCCGGACGTGCCGGTCCTGCGGCCGCGCGCCCCCGAGCCGGTGATGCGCCGCGAGACATCGGCCATGGCCGACATGATGCTCGCCGGTGCCGCGCCCCGGCAGAAGACGCAGGCAGTGGCCACTGCCAACCGCTACGACATCCGCTACGAGCTGCCGTCCGCGGTGGACATTCCCGCCGACAACCGCGAGCGGCCCTTCGTGCTGCCGAGCATCACGCTGGAGGGCGAGATGCATGCCCGCATCGTTCCGCAGCGCGAGGCGGCAGCCTATCTGCAGGTGCGCTGGCGCATGCCCGGGGACGCGGCCATCGCCGCCGGAACCGCGGAAGTGCTGCGCGACGACGTCATCGTGGGCACCACGCGGCTGCCCATGCTGCTGCCGGGGCAGACGCACGATCAGGGCTTCGGCGTCGATCCGGCGCTCGAGGTGACCGTCGAGCGCGACCCCGCCAGGCGCGACGAGAGCTTCTTCGGCAACCGGCAGCGCTGGCTGCAGGCCCAGACCGTGCGCGTGGAAAGTGCGCACGACGAGCCGGTGACCGTGCGCATCGTGGAGACGGTACCGGTGGCGGGCGACGGTGATATCGACGTGGCCATCGAGGGTGATGCGCCGACGACGCGCGATCTCGACGGCCGAAAGGGGCTGCACGAATGGCGTGCGGAGCTGGCCCCGGGTGCCGTCCGGCGCTGGGATCTGCGCTATACGGTATCGGCGCCGTCCGACATGGATCTCGGCCTCTGAGGCGACCGGGGCCGGATGCCGGCCCTTGCCGATATCATGGAGCGATGGAAACGATCCGAATAGCGGGCCACGGCGGTCTCGAACTCGCCGCCGACATCGACGGTCCGGAAACCGGCGCGCCGGTGGTGCTGCTGCACGGCGGCGGACAGACACGGCATGCCTGGTCGCGCGCCTTCCGCACCATGGCCGGCGCCGGTTACCGGGTGCTGGCGTACGACGCGCGCGGTCACGGCGAGAGCGCCTGGGATCCGGACGGCGACTACACCACCGACGCCCTGGTCGCCGACCTGCGCGCCGTCATCGCCACGCTGGGTGCGACGCCGGCGCTGGTGGGCGCATCGATGGGCGGTATCACGTCGCTGGCCGCCATCGGCGAATCCGATGATGCCGTCGCCGGCGCGCTGGTGCTGGTCGATGTCGCGCCGCATATCGAGCGCGAGGGCGTTGCCCGCATCCGGCGCTTCATGACGGCGCGTCCGGACGGGTTCGCGAATCTCGACGAGGTCGCCGATGCGGTCGCCGAGTACAATCCCAGCCGGCCGCGTCCGAAGGACCCCTCCGGGCTGATGCGCAACCTGCGGTACGGCGATGACGGTCGCCTCTACTGGCACTGGGATCCCAAGATCATCAGCGACCGTTTCGACGAGCACGCCGCCTACCTCGATACCTTCGAGGTCCGCATGGCCGCGGCGGCGCGGCGCGTGCGCGTGCCGACCATGCTGGTGCGCGGCAGCGCCAGCAACGTGGTGAGCCCGGAGGGCGCCGAGCGCCTGCGCGAGCTCATCCCCGACGCACGGATTGTCGACATCGAGGGCGCCGGGCACATGGTCGCCGGTGACCGCAACGACGCCTTCAGTCAGGCCGCGCTGGATTTCCTCGACGAGGTGGGCGGCGGCGCGCGAGCACCGTGATCAGTGCAGCAGGGCGGTGCCCAGCATGCCGAGCGCGAAGCCCAGCACCGCCCCCAGCGGCGGTCGCAGCTGTCGGCGCATGTGGGCCTGCGGCGCGATGTCCTGGAAGACCAGATAGACGATGCCGCCGCTGGCGAAGGTCATGATGGCCGCGGTCAGCGCGGGCTGGTCCTGCAGCACGAGATGGCCGATGCCGGCAGCCAGAGGGCCGGCGATGCTGGCGCCGAGCAGCGTCGCGAGCCCGACGCGCGCGGCGATGCCGCCGGCACGCATCTCGCGGTAGGCATTGAAGCCTTCGGGCAGGTTCTGCACCGCGATGAAGCCGGCAAGCAGCAGGCCGGTCTGACGGTCGTGGGCGAATACCGCGCCCAGCGATACCGCTTCCGGCACGAAATCCAGCAGCAGTGCAGCGAGCTGTGCGCCGCTGCCGTGCATGCGCGCCATGGCGAGATCGATCGCGTAGGAGAAGCCGCCGCCGGCGAGGAAGATCGTCGTGAGGGCGAGCGGGTGCAGATTGGCGATGCCTTCCGGGATCAGCGCGAGCGCCACGGCCGCCAGCAGCACGCCGCCGCCGAAGGCCACCACGCCGTGGATCAGCACGCGCTTGCGGGGCGTCTCGGAGCTCGTCTCCAGGCGCGCCGCCATGCCGCCCGCGAAGGCGGCCAGGCCGGCGAGCCAGGACAGCGCAATGACATGCAGGAGCGTCGACATCGTGCCGATCATAGCGTCGGCGGCCGGTAGCGTAAGGTGATGTCACGGGCGGAACCACGGAACGCGCCATGACCGAGGGCGAGCGCGACAGTGACGGACAGGCGGACGACGCGGCGGGAACCGCGCCGCTGCCCGGCGCCGCGATGCTCGGCCTGGCGATCATCATCGGGATCGCCGGCGGCTTCGGCGCGATCGCGTTCAAGGCGATCATCGCCTTCTTCCACAATCTGATGTTCCGCGGCGAGCTTGGTCTGGTCCATGACCCGACCGCCGTCATCGCACCCAGCCCGCTCGGCGCGTGGATCATCCTGGTGCCGGTGGCCGGCGCGGCGCTGGTCACGCTGATCACCAGCCGGATCGCACCAGAGGCGCGGGGCGGCGGCGTGCCCGAGGTGCTCAACGCCATCTACTACGAGAAGGGCCGGATCCGCCCGGTGGTGGCACTGGCCAAGGCCGCGGCGTCGGCCATCTCCATCGGCACCGGCGGCTCGGTGGGGCGGGAGGGGCCCATGGTGCAGATCGGCTCGACGGTGGGGTCGGCGGTGGCGACGGTCGCACGCATCCCGGTGCGTCAGCGCATCACGCTGATCGCGGCCGGCGCCGCGGCGGCGGTGGCGGGCACCTTCAATGCCCCGATCGGCGGCATGGCCTTCGCGCTCGAGCTGCTGCTGGTATCGCTGAGCGCGCGCACGGTGTCGCTGGTGGCGGTCGCCTCGGTCACCGCGACCGGCATCGGGCGCCTGTACAGCGGTCTCGATCCGGCCTTCAACGTGCCCGAGATCGCGCAGTTCGAGGGTGAGGTCACGGGCCTGTTCGCGGCTGTGCTCTGCGTGCCCTTCGGCGTGCTCGTGGGGGTTGCCGCGGCCGGCTTCATCCGTGGCCTGTATCGGGTCGAGGATTTCTTCGAGCAGCGCTTCGCCAATCCCTATCTCCGCCACATGTGCGGCATGCTGCTGGTCGGGCTGATGATGTACGCGCTGCTGCGCGCCACCGGGCAGTACCACGTCGCGGGCGTGGGCTATCCGACCGTGCTCGACGTGCTGCGCGGGGTCCTGAGCGATCCGCTGTTCCTGCTGCTGCTGTGCGCCGCCAAGATGCTCGCCACGGCGCTGACGCTGGGGTCGGGCGCGTCCGGCGGCGTGTTCGCGCCGTCGCTGTTCCTCGGCGCCACGCTCGGGGCGGCGGTGGGCAATGCGCTGGCAATGGTTGCACCGGCGGCGGGCATCGACCCGGTGGTCTTCGCCGTTGCCGGCATGGCGGGCATGGTCGGCGGCACCAGCGGCGCGGTGATCACCGCCATCACGATGACGCTGGAACAGACCCGCGACTACGGCGCCATGCTGCCCATCATCACGACTGTCGCGCTGGCCCACATGGTGCGCGTGCGGCTGGTGCCGCAGAGCATCTATACCCTCAAGCTGGCGCGGCGCGGCATGCGGGTGCCGGAGGGTCTGCAGGCGGCGGTATCGGCGACCCACAATGCGCGCACCGTGATGACGCGCGAATTCGAGCTCCTCGACGTCGGTGCCATCGAGGACTGGAAGGCGGGCTACCGGCCCGGCGACGGCGCCATGCACACGGTGGTTTGCCGCGACGGGGAGGTGCTGGGCCTGGCCCGGCCCGATCTGCTCTATCTGCTGCGCGACGAGGCGCCCGACACGGTGGTCGACACCAACTACCTCGCGGCCGCACCGACCAGCCGGTGGGCGGTGATCATGCGCGGGCTGCGCGCCAAGGGCACCGATACGGCGCTGGTCTTCAATCCGCGCGGCTCGCGTCGCCAGAGCGACCTGGTGGGCGTCATCACCTCGCACGAGATCGCGCGTGCGGCGCGCGAGGGCGCCGATCTGCTCGATTGAGCGCGCGGCGTCAGTCGTCGGTCGGGTCGGGCGCCTGCTGGTCGGCGAGGAGCGTGGCGATGGCGCTGGTCAGCGGCTTGAGGAAGAAGGCCTCTCCGGGCATCGCGTCGACCTCGACGCCGTGCTCGCGGAGTGTGTCGGCCACCACCGGGCCCACCGCGGCCACCGTGCAGCGCTCCAGGCCGGTGCGGAGCTCGGCTTCGCGGTCTGCCGCGCGTGCGACGCGGAACAGCCGCGCCACCTGCGCCATGCTGGTGAAGGCGATGGCGTCGACCTCGCCGCCGGCCAGTGCGCCGATCAGTGCTTCCACGCGCTCGGCCTCGGCCGCATCGGCGTAGACATAGGGCGCCACGGTGTGCACCTCCGCGCCGGCGCCGGTCAGGAAATCGATCAGCGGCCGGTTGGGCTCGGTCCCGTACAGCTGGACGCCGACGCGCCGCCCGGCGAGCGCTTCGCGGCTCAGTGTGGCGATGACGCCCGCGGTGGTCGGCTGCTCGGCGACGATGCCGGGGCGCAGGCCGAGGGTGCGCAGCACGCGACCCGGCTTGGGGCCGCGGGTGATGGTGCGCACGCCGCCCAGTGCGGCCACGAAGGGATCGTGCATCTCCGGCGCATGCATCTCGATGCAGCGCAGCAGCCGGCGCAGACCCTCCCCGGTGAGCAGTACGAGATCGTCGCAGCCGCCGTCGCTGAACCAGCGCAGCCAGTCCAGCACCGGTGCCGGGTCGGGCGCATCGTGGATGGCGACGAGCGGGCAGCGCAGCGGCACGGCGCCGCGACGCTCGAGCATGGCGGCGAAGACATCGAGCTCGCGGGCTTCGGGCACCGCGACGGTGTAACCGCTGAGATCGGCTTCCGGCATGGCCATGCATGGTACCCGGGCTGCGGGCGCATCGGCGGCAGCCGCGTGTGCGGGCGCCGCAGGGTATCTTCAGCGTCTCGTATCCTCGGGGAGGGCGGAAGCGCGCGCGCACCATGCTGAAGAATCGCCGGTTACTGATCGCTGGATTGCTGGGGCTCGCGGCGGGGCCGCTGCATGCGGAAGCGCCCGGGACGCTGACGGTGTTCGCGGCCGCCAGCCTGCGCAATGCGCTCGACGAGACGGTATCGGCCTTCGAGGCCGAAACCGGCACGATGGTGCGCCTCGCCTATGCCGGCAGCTCGACGCTGGCGCGGCAGATCACCGCCGGCGCGCCGGCCGACGTCTTCATCTCGGCCAATGCCGGCTGGATGGACCATCTGGCGGAACGCGGCCTGCTCACCCCCGAGTCGCGGCTGGCACTGCTGTCGAACCGGCTGGTGCTGATCGCGCCGAACGGCACTGCCGGATCGATCGACCTGGATGCGCGGCCCGACCTCGCCGCAGCCCTGGGTGACAGCTATCTGGCGATGGCCAACACCGATGCCGTGCCGGCCGGCCTCTATGGCAAGGCGGCGCTGCAGTCGCTGGGTCTGTGGAGCGATGTGCGCTCGCGCATCGCGCAGGCCGACGACGTGCGCGCGGCGCTTGCCCTGGTGAGCCGCGGAGAGGCGCCGCTCGGCATCGTCTACCGCAGCGACGCCATGGCGGCCGGCCCCAGCGTGCGCGTCATGGCGATGTTCCCGGCCGGCAGCCATCCACGCATCGTCTACCCGGGGGCGGTGCTCGCCGGCAGCGAGCATCCTGCGGCAGCGGAACTCCTGCGCTATCTCGCGGCGCCGGCGCGCACGCCGCTGTTCGAGCGCTGGGGCTTCGAGCGCCCGGAGCCGTGAATCCCGTCCTGCAGCCGGAGGAGTGGACCGCGCTGCTGCTCAGCCTGCGCGTCTCGTTCTGGGCGGTGGCGCTGAGCCTGCCCATCGGGATCGCGGTGGCCTGGCTGCTGGCGCGGCGCGATTTCGTCGGCAAGAGTCTGCTGGACGCGCTCGTGCATCTGCCGCTGATCCTGCCGCCGGTGGTGACCGGCTACCTGCTGCTCGTGGTGTTCGGGCGTCAGGGTGTGGTCGGCGGCTGGCTCCACGAATGGCTGGGCATCACGCTGGCCTTCCGCTGGACCGGAGCGGTGCTGGCGGGCGCCATCGTCGGCTTCCCGCTCATGGTGCGCGCGGTACGGCTTTCCATCGAAGCGGTCGACCGCCGTCTGGAGGGCGCCGCGATGGTCCTGGGGGCACGACCGCTGCGCGTGTTCCTGACGGTGACGCTGCCGCTGGCGAGTCCGGGCATCATCGCCGGCGCGTTGCTGGCTTTCGCGCGGGCCCTCGGCGAGTTCGGGGCCACTATCACCTTCGTGTCCAACATCCCCGGCGAGACGCGCACGCTACCCATCGCGATCTACACCTATCTGCAGATTCCGGGCGGCGAGGGCGCGGCCGGTCGTCTCGTGCTGCTGTCGGTAGTGCTGGCGCTGGCCGCGCTGCTGGCGTCCGAATGGCTGGCGCGCAGCATGCGGCGTCGCCTGGAGGCGGGCTGATGCTGCAGGTCGAGATCGATCAGCGTCAGGGCGCCTTCCGGCTGCGTGCGGAATTCGCCGTCGAGCACGGCGTCACGGCCCTGTTCGGACCGTCGGGCGCCGGCAAGACGACCACCCTGGACGTGATCGCGGGGCTGCGGCGGCTGCAGCACGGGCGCATCGTCGCCGGAGGGAGAACCCTCGTCGATACGGCGCGCGGCATCGTCGTGCCGGGGCATCAGCGGCATATCGGGTACGTCTTCCAGGAACCGCGCCTGTTCCCGCATCGCAGCGTGCGCGCCAATCTCCGCTACGGCATGCGGCGGCACGGGCAGCGCCGGGCGCCGGCAACCTTCGATCAGATGGTCGACCTGCTGGACCTCGGACATCTGCTCGTCCGCCGACCGGCCGGCCTGTCCGGTGGAGAGGCGCGCCGCGTGGCGATCGGGCGTGCCCTGCTGGCGGCGCCCTCGATGCTGCTGCTGGACGAGCCGCTGGTTTCGCTCGACGACGCCCGCCGCGCGGAGCTCCTGCCCTTCATCGAGCTGCTGCGCGACCGGCTCCGCATCCCCATGGTCTACGTCAGCCACCGCGTCGACGAGGTGCGCCGTCTGGCCGATACCGTGATCCGCATGGCCGAAGGGCGCATCGAGCAGATCGGTCCGCCCTCCGAGGTGCTGCCGGGGCCGATCGCGCGCGCGCCGGCCGGCGTCCGGGCCGAGCCGGCGCGCGACCCCTCCGCGCATCGGTAAGCCCCATTTCCATAACATGCTGTTGTAGGATTGCCGCGCGGTGAAACGACCACTGTGCGGTGGGGAGCTACGGAAATGTCAATTATCGAATCGACGGTCGATGTCCACGGCGAGCGCTACGCGCAGCATCGCGAGCAGATGCTCCAGCGCATCTCGGAATGGCGCGAGATCGAGGCCAAGGGCCGGCGCGAGGAAGCCTCCAAGCTCGAGCGCTTCGAGAAGCGCGGCCAGATCCTCCCGCGCGAGCGCGTGCATCTGATGCTCGATCGCGGCAGCCCGTGGCTGGAGCTTTCGACCCTGTGCGGCTACCAGCAGCACGACGACAAGGACGGCTCGCTGGCCGGCGGCAACACCATCGCCGGCATCGGCTACGTGTCCGGAACGCGCTGCCTGGTCGTGGCGAGCAACTCGGCCATCAAGGGCGGCACGATGACGCCGTGGGGCGTGCAGAAGACGCTGCGCCTCCAGGAAATCGCGCTGGAGCAGCGCCTGCCGGTGGTGTCGATGATCGAGTCCGGCGGCGCCAATCTGCTCTATCAGGCCGAGGTGTTCATCCCCGGCGGCAAGACCTTCGCCAACCAGTGCCGCCTGTCGGCGGCCGGTATCCCGCAGATCACCGTGGTGCACGGTTCCAGCACCGCCGGCGGTGCGTACATGCCGGGCCTGTCCGACTACGTGATCATGGTGCGCAAGCAGGCCAAGGTCTTCCTGGCCGGCCCGCCGCTGCTCAAGGCGGCCACCGGGGAGGTCGCCAGCGACGAGGATCTGGGCGGTGCCGAGATGCACTGCCAGGTGGCGGGCACCTCCGAATTCATCGCCGAGAACGATGCCGACGGCATCCGGCTGGCCCGGCAGGTCGTCGGCAGCCTGAGCTGGAACGCCGACCGGCCGTCGCTGGAGCTGCGCGAGGTGCGTGCGCCGCGCTACGACGTCGAGGAGCTGTGCGGCGTGGTCCCGGCCGACTACCGCACGCCCTACGACCCGCGCGAGGTCATCGCGCGCATCGCCGACGATTCCGATTTCCTCGACTTCAAGATCGAGTACGACCGCCAGACCATCTGCGGGCGCGCCGTCATCCAGGGGCACCAGGTCGGCATCATCGCCAACAACGGGCCCATCACCACCCGCGGCGCCACCAAGGCCGGGCAGTTCATCCAGCAGTGCTGCCACTCCAACATTCCCATCGTCTACCTGATGAACACCACCGGGTACATGGTCGGTTCGGAGTCCGAGCAGGGCGGCATCGTCAAGCACGGCTCGAAGATGATCCAGGCGGTGGCCAATGCCACCGTGCCGCAGATCACCATCGTGATGGGGGGGTCCTTCGGCGCCGGCAACTACGGCATGTGCGGGCGCGGCTTCGGCCCGGACTTCATCTTCGCCTGGCCCAATGCGCGTACCTCGGTGATGGGCGGTGAGCAGGCCGCCGGCGTCATGGACATCATCACCCGCGAGAAGTGGGAGAAGCAGGGCAAGCAGCTCGGCGAGAACGACGAGAAGATGCTCGCCAGCATCCGTCAGCAGATCGTCGACCAGTTCGACCGCGAATCGGATTCCTTCGCCGCCAGCGCGCGCATGTTCGACGACGGCCTGATCGATCCGCGCGATACCCGCAAGGTGCTCGGGCTGTGCCTGTCGGTGTGCCGGGAGGCCCGCTCGCGTCATCTGCACGGCAACAGCTTCGGGGTGGCGCGGCTCTGACTCCCGATTCGGCTATGGTCAGCGCCCCATCCCCCAACACGGAGTCAAAGTGAGCGAGGTCGCCCTTCCCGAATGCCGGAACCTGCTGTGCAGCTTCGAAGACGGCGTGCTGCACGTGACGCTGAATCGGCCGCAGGCGCGCAACGCCATGAACCACACCATGGTCGACGAGCTGTGCCAGGTGTTCGACGCCATTGCCACCCAGCAGGCGGTGCGCATCGTCGTCCTGCGCGGCGCCGAAGGCCACTTCTGCGCGGGCGCGGACCTCAAGGAGGTCATGTCCGGCGGCATGCAACCCCCCAAGGCCGGCGAGCCCGATCCCATCAAGGTGTTCTCGCGCGGTTTCGGCACCATGCTGCGCAAGGTCGAGCAGGCGCCGCAGGTCGTGGTGGCGGTTGCCGAGGGCTCGGTGCTCGGCGGCGGCGTCGGACTGGCCTGCGTCTCCGACATCGCCTATGCCCACATCGAGACCCGCTTCGGGCTGCCCGAGACCACGCGCGGCCTTCCGCCGGCGCAGATCGCGCCCTTCGTGGTGCAGCGGATCGGGCTCACCCAGGCGCGCCGTCTATGCCTGACCGGCGCCCGCTTCGACGGCCGTCGCGCCGAGGCGCTGGGGCTGGTGCACGAGAGCTTCGCCGACGAGCACCAGCTGAAGGACAAGATCGACCGCCTGGTCGAGGAGATCCGCCAGTGTGCGCCGCAGGCCAACGCCATGACCAAGGACATCGTGCTGTCGGTCGGGCACATGGACATGGACGCCGTGCTCGATATGGCCGCCGACAAGTTCGCGCAGGCAGTGCGCGGCCCGGAGGCGGGCGAGGGCATCTCCGCGTTCCTCCAGAAGCGCACGGCCAAGTGGGCGAGCCGCAATTGAAATCCAGTGAATTTCAATTGCGGCGAGCGCCGGGGCCATGGATGGCCCCGGCAGGGTCACTTAGCGAGGGCGAGCCGGGACCGAAGTGCCAGCGGCACTTCGCAGCGTGGCGAGCGCCCGGACAGGACGTCCGGGCCGGGTCACTTGGCGAGGCAGGAGCCGAGCTTAGTGACCGCGGCGGTCGCAGCACGACGCACAGCTCGCACCCGCTCCGACGCAAGCGAATGAGGGGCCGCGCGAGCGCCGGGACCGCTTCGCCGAATCGCATGACGGGGGCGATGAACGGCCCGCTGCGTCGCGACATCCCCGGAGCATGGAGCGGTCTGCACCGCTCGCGGCGCTCCACCTGATCGCACGACAGCCAACAACACGGAGACCAAGGTGAAACGCTTCGACAAGGTTCTGGTTGCGAATCGCGGCGAGATCGCCGTCCGCGTGATCCGCGGCGCGCGTCGCATGGGGTACCGTACCGTCGCGGTGTTCAGCGACGCTGACGCGCAGGCCCTGCACGTGCGCGAGGCCGACGAGGCCGTGCACATCGGGCCGGCGCCGGCGAAGGATTCCTATCTGCGCGCCGACGCGATCATCGAGGCGGCGCGCCGCAGTGGCGCGCAGGCCGTGCATCCCGGGTACGGCTTCCTTTCGGAGAATGCCGATTTCGCGCGCGCGGTCATCGACGCCGGCCTGGTCTGGATCGGGCCGCCTGCCGATGCCATCGACGCGATGGGCAACAAGTCGACGTCGAAGCAGCGCATGCTGGAGGCGGACGTCCCCTGCGTGCCGGGCTACCAGGGCGACGACCAGTCCACCGGGACGCTGGCCGCCGAGGCCGAGCGCATCGGCCTCCCGGTCATGGTCAAGGCCGCGGCCGGCGGCGGCGGGCGCGGCATGCGGCTGGTGCACGAGGCCGGAGAGCTGGTCGCGGCCATCGACTCGGCACGTTCGGAGGCGGACAGCGCTTTCGGCTCCGGTCAGCTGCTCATCGAGAAGGCCGTGGTCGACGCGCGCCATGTCGAGATCCAGGTCTTCGGCGATGCATCGGGCAACGCGGTGTATCTGGGCGAGCGCGACTGCTCCGTGCAGCGGCGCAACCAGAAGGTGGTCGAGGAGGCGCCGTCGCCGGCGGTGGCGCCGGCGCTGCGCGCGCGCATGGGCGAGGCCGCGGTGGCGGCCGCCAGGGCGGTCGACTACGTCGGTGCCGGCACGGTCGAGTTCCTGCTGGGGGCTGACGGCGCGTTCTACTTCCTGGAGATGAACACCCGCCTGCAGGTCGAGCATCCGGTGACCGAGATGGTCTATGGCGTCGATCTCGTGGAATGGCAGCTGCGCGTCGCGCAGGGCGAGGCGCTGCCCATGACCCAGCAGGAGGTCGACGAGAACCGCTTCGGCCACGCCATCGAGGTGCGGCTGTGCGCGGAAGACCCGGCGGCGGGCTACGTCCCGCAGTCCGGGCCGGTCCTCGACTGGCGGGCGCCGGAGGGCCCCGGCATCCGCGTCGATACCTACCTGGAGCCGGGCGGCGTCATCAGCCCGTACTACGATTCCATGCAGGCCAAGATCATCGCCTGGGGCGAGGATCGCGAGACCGCGCGCGCCCGCCTGCTGCGCGCGCTGGAGGACACCTTCCTGGCCGGGGTGCGCTCCAACCGCGACTTCCTGCACGCCATCGTCGGGCATCCGGCCTTCGCCGACGGCAGCGCCACCACCGCCTTCATCGGGACGCATTTCCCGCCCGAGGCGATCGCCGACGATGCGCCCTCCGCCCGGCACGTGCTGCTGGCCGCGGTGGCGCTCTACATCGACGACGCCGCGCGGCTGGCGGAGGCGCACGGCCTCGGCGCCGAGTACCGCGGCTGGCACAGCTCGCACGAGGCGCCCACCGCCTTTCATCTGCGCCGCGGGGAGACCGACTACCGCTTCAAGCTCTTCGTCGAGCACGGCGCCGTGTTCCGCGCGCGGATCGGGGACAGCGAGGTCGAGGCGCGCGTCGAGCGCGCGGCGCACGGCCGCTTCCGCTTCCACACCGCGGAAGGCTCGGGCGTGGCCGACTACGCGCGCGACGAGGCGGGGGTCTGGCTGTCCGCGGAGGGCGCCACCCACGGCTACGACGATCGCACGCTGGCACCGGCCGAAGCGGGTGCGGCGGGCTCGGATGGCCGCATCGTCGCGCACAGCGACGGCAAGATCGTGGCGGTGCAGGTGGCCGCGGGCGAGCGCGTCGAAGCCGGTCAGACGCTGATCGCGCTGGAGGCCATGAAGATGGAGTTCCAGCTCACCACGCCGGTGGCGGGCACCGTCGACAGCGTCGAGGTCGAGGCCGGCCAGCAGGTGCGGGCGCGGCAGCTGCTGGTGGCCCTGACACCGGACGGCGAGGCCGACGGAGCCGGCTGATCGCGCGGCGCGACGGTCCGCCGCGCCGCGTCTGATGCCGCGGTGCCGCTATCCTCTCGCGCATGCAACGATTCCTCGCCACTACCAGTCTCGGACTGGCCCCGGTCCTGCGCGACGAGCTCGCGGCGCTGGGCGCCACCGATGCAGCCGAGCTCGGCGGCGGCGTGCAGTTCTCGGCCGATCTCGACGGTCTCTACACCTGCCTGCTGGGGAGCCGGGTCGCAAGCCGCATCGTGCTGCCGCTGGCCGAGTTCGAGACGCCGACCGGCGATGCCTGCTACGAGGCCGCACGCGCCATCGACTGGCCGGCGCTGTTCGCGCGCGAGCTGCGCTTCATGGTGGAGGTGACCGGGCGCAGCCAGTCGGTGTCGCACACCGGCTTCGCCGGTCTGCGCGTCAAGGACGGCGTGGTCGACCGCTTCCGCGAGCAGACCGGTGAACGCCCCGATGTCGACCCGGACCACCCCGATGTCCGCGTCCTGCTCCAGCTGCAGGGCCGCCGTGCACGGCTGGGCATCGACCTCGGCAACGGCGGCCTGCACCGGCGCGGCTACCGGCGCGAGGGCGGCCTGGCACCACTGCGCGAGAATCTGGCGGCGGGTCTGCTGCTGCGCGCCGGCTGGCCCGAGCGCGCGGATGCCGGCGAGGCCTTCTGCGATCCGTTCTGCGGCAGCGGCACGCTGGTCATCGAGGCGGCGCTGGTGGCCACGCGGACCGCTCCGGGCCTGCTGCGCGATGTCGCCAGCCCGCGCGGCTGGAACGGCCACGACGCCGCGCGCTGGGACGCGGCCGTGGCGCGCGCCCGCGACGCGGTGCGCGCCTGGGAGGGGCCGCCGCTGCGGGGCTTCGACCAGGACCC
This sequence comes from Algiphilus sp., assembly GCF_023145115.1. NCBI lineage: Bacteria > Pseudomonadati > Pseudomonadota > Gammaproteobacteria > Nevskiales > Algiphilaceae > Algiphilus > Algiphilus sp. The sequence goes on along the minus strand of NZ_JAGLEJ010000036.1, from coordinate 8,706 downwards.
GGCGGCGGTGGCGACCGCGCGGTCCAATGCCCGGCTCGCGGGCATGGCCGCCATCACCCGGTTCGAGCGCGGCGATGCGGTGGCGGTGCCGGCGCCGGCGGCGCGCGGCCTGATGGTCGCCAATCCGCCCTACGGCGAGCGGCTCGGCGATGCCAACGAGCTGATCAAGCTCTACAGCCTGCTCGGCAGCCACCTCCGCCGCGCCTTCGGCGGCTGGCGGGTCGGGCTGCTGCTGTCGCAGGACGCCGACTCGCAGCGACTCGGGCTGCGTGCGAGCGCCCGGCACAGCGTCTCCAACGGTCCGCTGGCCTGCAACTTCCTGCAGTTCGACATGCGCGAGGGCGGGGAGGAAGCCGCCCCGTCGGCGCCCGACTTCGCCAACCGCCTCGCCAAGAACCAGCGGCACCTGACGCGGTGGGCGCGACGCAACGGCGTGTCGTGCTATCGGGTCTACGACGCCGACCTGCCCGAGTACCCGTTGCTCATCGACCGCTACGACGCGGACGGCGGCGAGCCGCACCTCCATGTTCAGGAGATGGCCGCGCCCAGGACCGTCGAGCCGGCCCGCGCCGAGGCCCGGCTGCGCGGCGCCCTCGACGCGCTGGTGACGACCACCGGCGTGGCCGCGGGGCGGGTGCACTTCAAGCAGCGCCGCGCCCAGAAGCGCGGCCATCAGTACACCGCCAACGAAGGCACCCGCGACACCGCGTTCCATGTCGACGAGCACGGCTGCCGACTGCGCGTCGATCTCGATCACTACCTCGACACCGGGCTGTTCCTCGATCATCGCCCGATGCGCCTGCGCCTGCAGCGCGAATGCCGCGACCTGCGACTCCTCAACCTGTTCTGCTACACCGCCGCCGCCAGCGTGCACGCGGCGGTCGGCGGGGCGCGCCAGACGGTGTCGGTGGATCTGTCGAACCGCTACCTGGACTGGGCGGCCGAGAACTTCGCCGCCAACGGCGTCCGCGCCGAGCGCGGCGACGGGCGCAGCCGCCGCCTGCCCGGCGCGCACGCGCTGCTGCGCGCCGACTGCATGAGCTGGCTCGCGACGGCACGCGAGGACAGCCGCCTGCGCTTCGAGCGCATCTTCTGCGATCCGCCCACCTTCTCCAACTCCAAGCGCGTCGAGGACGACTTCGACGTCCAGCGCGACCATGCCGCGCTGATCACCGCGGCGGCCGCGCTGCTGGCGCCGGGCGGCGTGCTGTACTTTTCGTGCAATCGACGGCGGTTCAAGCTGGACGAGGACGCGCTGGCCGGGCTGCGGATACGGGACATCACCGCCGCGACGCTCGACGAGGATTTCCGCCGTCCGCCGCCGGCCCATCGCTGCTGGGAGATTTCGAGGGAGGCCGAAGCATGAGCATCGATCCACTCAAGATCGCGTTCGCGCTGGTTCAGCCGCTGACCGTGACACTGTTCCTCGCGCTGCTCGCGGCGCTGATCAGCCACTGGTTCCTGCGCGCGCTGGCCATCGTCGCCTGCCTGCTGTGCTACGCCATCAGCACGCCGCTGGTGGCACAGCACATCGCCGGCACGCTGTCCGACCGCTACCCGCCGCAACCGGTGGCGCAGTACGGCACGACGCAGGCGATCGTGCTGCTCGGGGGTGGTGTGGTCGCGGCGGGCGACGATGCGGGCGGCATGGATGCCACCGCCGCGGTCGACCGGGTGCTGCTGGCAGCGCGCCTGTGGCATGCCGGACGGGCGCCGCGCATCGTGGTCAGCGGCGGCGACGGCAGCGAGTGGACGCAGGCCCATGCCATGCGCGCGCTGCTGGTGGAGCTGGGCGTGTCCACCGATGCTGTCGTGCTGGAGCCGGACGCCGTCAACACGCGCGCGCATCCGGCACTGGTCCGGCCGCTGCTGGAGGCGCCCGACGAACCCTTCCTGCTGGTGACTTCGGCCATGCACATGCCGCGCGCCATGGCCCGCTTCCGGGCCGCGGGTCTGCGGGCGATGCCGGCGCCGGCCGACATCGAGCGGCTGCGCCACGGCAATGCGCGCGACTACCTCCCGCACACGCTGGCGCTGGACCGCAGCACGCGGGCGCTCAAGGAGCGGCTGGGCATGCTGCACATGACGGTTTTCGGCTCCTAGCCCGGGCCGTCCTCGCGCAGGCGCTTCTCGGCCGCTGCGACGCGCGCCTCGGTTGCGTCGGCATCGCGGCCGCCGATCAGCAGGAAGGTCGCCAGCAGGCCGATCAGCAGGCCCTGCCAGGGCTCGAACAGGGCCAGCGCCATGGCGGTGAGCAGCGCCACACCGCGCTCGACCGGATGGCGCACCACCGCCATCGCCACATAGGCGCAGGCGAAGCCGGTCAGTACCAGCGTCAGCGACAGGGCGATGCCCATCAGCGGTTTCAGCCCGGTGAGCAGCGGCAGCAGCAGGAACACGAAGGGAAGACCCATGAAGTAGTAGGAGTGGATGCCGCTGTGCAGCGAGTCCATGGCGTGCCGGCCCTGCCGCCAGCGCTGCACGATGACCACGTGCACGCCGGCCCAGACGCTGCCCTGGGTCGGGAACATGGGAGCGGCCACCGCCATGACCGCGTTGCGGATGCCGAGCGACCAGTGCGAGCGCGTGGTGTCGATGTCGATGTGCTCGTCGGGACGGTCGGCGCCGGCGTCGCGCAGGATCTCGTTGCCCGCCACCAGGTCGCCGAACAGGATGACGTAGGTGACCAGCGCCAGCGGCAGTGCCGCCAGGTACATCTCCCAGTCCGGCCAGCCGATGGCCAGCGGCGACACCTTGGCCCAGGTGTCCATGAACGGCGGGACGAGGATGCCCCATTCGATGTCGTAGCGGACCTCGCCGACCAGGGGGCCGATCGCCGCGGCCACCAGGAAGCCCGGCAGCAGGCCGAGACTGCCCAGCACCATGAGCGGCCGGAAGCGCGTCTTGAGCAGGCGGAAGGGGATCGAGAAGATGAAGATCAGGCACACCGCGCAGGCCGTGATCGTGGTGACCGGCTGGGCGAACAGGTATTCCGGCGCGTCGTCGACGAAGACCCGCTTGAACGCCGCGATGGCGGCGCCGAGGATCAGGCCCGACTTGAGCGCGCCGGGCAGCCAGGCCATGAATCGGCGCCCCAGGCCGGTGGCACCGAGGACGAAGAGCAGCACCGACAGCGTGACCGCCAGCGCGGTCATCGCCTGGAAGCGCTCCACCGGCGTGTCGTAGCCGCCCAGCACGAAGGTCAGGACCAGCGGCAGTGCCGGGGTCACCCATCCGGGCGCGTAGGGCTCCCCGAAGACGATGGGGGCGGTGCCGAGCAGGAAGCCGCTGATCAGCGACATGGTCACCGCTTCCTCGAAGGTCAGACCGAAGTGCGTGGTCATCAGCGGCACCAGCGCCAGTCCGGTGGCCGATGCCAGTGCCGTGCCCTGCAGGAACTCCGGCCAGCAGAGCCGGGTGTGCAGGAAGGGCAGGCGGAAGGTGAAGGGGCCCCAGCGCCAGCCGGGGCGTTCGTCCCGGGCGTCCGTCGATGCCATGCGCCGTCTCCTGTTGTCGGTGTTGTGTGCGCGCAGGGTCGATCATCGCAGGCACGGCGGCGGGTGACCACCTGATACGATTCCGGTCCGCCGGCGGGCGAACCGCACGGGGGCGGGAAGGCACAACGACAACGAGGAAAGCAGATGCCGCACGACGACGGGCGCAAGGCGCTGCGCCGGGCCATCGACGACGAGCCGCCGCCGGGGGTGGATGCGCTGGACGATGCGTCCGCGCAGGCGCTCGCGACACTCATCGAGGACTCCCGGCGCGCGCAGCAGCGGCAGCTCCAGGACGCGCTCGAGCGCGCACTGGGCTATCTGCCGCGTCTGCTGCGCGGGCCCGTGCGCCGCGTGCTGTTTCCGCGCAGGGGGGATTGATGAGCAAGCTCGAACACCAGGCCGAGATCCTCAAGCTGGCGCGATTCCTCGATGTCGAGCGCGATGCGCTGGGCATGCTCGAATCGGTGGCTGCGGCCGATATCCGGCGCCTGCGCGAGCAGGCAACGCGTCACTTCTTTGCCTCCGATACCGCGTTCTTCAAGCGTCTGGTGCAGGCCTCGCGGCTGCTGCCGATCCCGATGCTGGCGACGGTGGCCGAGAAGGTGCTCGGCCCCATGCTGAGCGCGCGCGTCGCCGGGCAGATGGATGTCGACCGCGGCGTGGGCATCGCCCAGCGCCTGCCGACGCCGTTTCTCGCCGATCTCTGCCTGAGCCTGGACCCGGGGCAGACCGAACCGCTGATCCGTGCCATGCCGGTGGTCACCATCCGCGATGTCGGTGTGGAGCTGGCGGGGCGGGGCGAGTACGTCACCATGGCGCGCTTCGTCGACATCATCACGCTGGAGGCGCTGCGCGCCGTCATGGACGCCATCGACGACGACGCCGCGGTGCTGCACACCGCCTTCTTCGTCGAGAACAAGCGGCGGCTCGAGAACATCATGGGCGTGCTGCCCGAGGATCGGCTGGTGCGCATCATCGAGGCTACCGACGCCGACGGCGGGCTCTGGCCCGAAGCGCTGGCGCTGCTCGAGCACGTGGGCGACGACTGGCGCCGCAAGCTCGGCGACCTGGCGGCCGGGCTGGACGAGCGCATCCTCACCAGCATGATCGAGGCGATCCACACCCACGATCTCTGGTCGGTGGCGCTGCCGGTGGTGACCTGCATGAGCCCGTTCAGTCAGCAGCGTTTCGCGACCCTGCCGGCCATCCAGCGCGAGGAGGTGCTCGTGGACGCGCTGCGTGCGACCGATGCCGAGCGGCTGTGGCCCTCGATGCTGCCACTGGTGACGCTGATGGGCGAGGACGAGCAGGCGCAGGTCGCGCGCATTGCCGGAAGGCTCGACGGCGAGCAGCTGCTGCACGCGGTCGAGGCCGCCGCCCATACCGACGCGTGGCCCGCGCTGCTGACCGTGATCGCACGCATGGCGCCGCGCGAGCGCGGCGCAACGATGGGACTCATCGGCGTTGCGCCTGAGCGTACGTTGTCCGGTCTCGGCGATGCCCTGGAAGGCGGCGAGCATTGGTCGATGCTGGCCGCGGCCTGGTCCGATCTCGCCGACGGTGCGCGCGAGCGCCTGACACGCGCGCTCGGCGATCAGGGATATGCCGAGCGCCTGCCGGATGGCGGTGCCGGCGCGTGAAGCCGCGGGCGCGCTCGCCGTACACGCTCGCCGTCGGGGAACTGGCGGTAACCGTCGAGCGCAAGCGCGTCAAGTATCTGCGCCTGCGGGTCAGCAGCGCGGACGGGGCGCTGCGGTTGAGTGCGCCGCCGCGCGTCAGCGATGCCGAGCTGCGGGCCTTCGTGGCATCGCGCCAGGACTGGGTCCGGCGTCACCGCGAGCGTCTCGCCGCACGGCCGACGACACCGCGGCGCGATTTCGAGGCCGGCGAGGCCGTGCCGCTCTGGGGCGAGACCCTGTTCCTGGGCGATCGCGCCGCCGGACGGGCGCGTACCTGCCGGCGCGAGGGGGACACGCTGCTGCTGCCCGCGGATGCCACCGCGACCCGCGAATCCCGCCAGCGACTGGTGCACCAGTGGTACCGGCGGATGCTCGAGGCACGCATCGCCGAGCGGCTGCCGCGGGCGGAGCGCGCGGTGCACGCCCGCGCCGCGCGGATCGAGGTGCGGCGGATGCGGTCGCGCTGGGGCAGCTGCACCGTGCAGACGCGCCGCATCCGCATCGGGTTGGCGCTGGTCGCGCAGCCACGCATCTGTCTCGACTACGTGCTGATCCACGAATTGGCGCATCTGCGCGAATCGGGCCATACCCCGCGATTCTGGGCGATCGTCGAGCGCGCCATGCCGGGCTGGCGCGATGCGCACGCCGTCCTGCGCGGCGCCGCCCCCGATCCGGGCCTGTGGCACTGACGCGTCCGGTCGCGGCGACGGGCCGCGCGCGATGAGCCCGCTGACCTACGAGGCGCTGCTGGGCATGGCGGCCGCCGGCGAGCGGCTATCGGCTCTCGACGGCGCCAATGGTCTGGTGGTGGCGCTGGACAGCGCCCCGGCGCTGACGCCCGCGGAACGCCGACGGGTTGGCGCGTGGCTGGGTGTGCAGCCCTGCCCGGTGATCGGCATCGGCACGTCGCTCGACGACGCGCCGGCGTGCGACGTGCTGGCGGCGGATGCACGGGATCTGGCGCGTATCGTGCACGGCATCGACGCCGCGCCCCGGGCCGCTGCGGTGTTCGTGCAGCTGCTGCGCGTCATCGACGGGCTGCCACTGGAAGCCGGGCTGGTGGCCGAGTCGCTCGCCTATGCGACCCTGCAGGGCGGCCCCGAGCACCGAGCCTGGCTGCGCGATCATCGGGCTCGTCCGGCCGCCGCGCCTCCCGGAGACGGCGAGGCGGTCGCGTTGTTGCGCGACGGCGATCGCCTGCATCTGCGCCTCGACCGGCCCGCGCAACGCAACGCCATGACGGTGGAGATGCGCGACGCGCTGGTGGCGGCGCTGTCGCTGGCCGTCGCCGACGACAGCATCGATGCCGTGACCATCGACGGGGCGGGCAAGTGCTTCTCCACCGGCGGCGATCTCGACGAGTTCGGCACCGTGCCGGATCCGGTGACCGGCCACCTGGTGCGGAGCGTGGCGCTGCCCGGGCGGACGCTCTCCGTCTGCGCCGACCGCACCCGGGTGCGCGTGCACGGCGCCTGCATCGGATCGGGGATCGAGTTCCCGGCGTTCGCGGGTCATGTCACGGCGGCTCGCGACGCCTGGTTCCAGCTGCCCGAGCTCCGCATGGGGCTGATCCCCGGTGCCGGCGGCTGCGTGAGCATTTCCCGCCGGATCGGGCGATACCGGACGGCCTGGATGGTGCTCTCCGGCGGGCGCATCGATGCGGAAACCGCGCACGCATGGGGTCTGGTCGACGCGCTCGATTGAACGGCCGCTGCGGTCGCCTCCTCCAATTGCATGAGTCGGGCCCGCGACTTTACGAATACCGTCCGGTTGTTAAGTCCCGCCCTGTGGAACAGGATGTGCTCATGAATGTCGCTGCCGAAACCCAGCCCGCACGCGAGATCCCCCAGGCCAAGGGCCTGCCGCTGCTCGGCAACACCCTCGACATGGCGCGCGATCCGGCGCAGTTCTTCGTCAAGCTCTACCGCGAGTACGGACCGGCGTGTCGCATCTCGGTGCTCGGCAAGCCCTATGTCGTGCTCAGCGGCATCGAAGCGGCCAACTTCATGGGCTCGCGTGAGGGCAAGGACTGTCTGCGTTCCAAGGAGTTCTGGGAGGGGCTGGTCGAGGAATACGGCGCCACCCGGACGCTGACCGGCGAGGACGGCGAGTCGCACAAGGAACTGCGCAACATCATGCGGCGCGGCTACTCCAAGGAATCCATCAAGGGACGCTACAACGAGCTGGTGCGCATCACCGACCGCTGCTTCAAGCGCGACTGGCCGGTGGGCGAGAGCGTGCGCGTGCTGCCGGCGATGCAGTACATGGTCACCGATCAGCTCGGCACCATCCTCACCGGCAGCGCGCCGCTCGAGTACGTGGATGCCATCCGCACCAACATCCTCTACATCCTCAACGTGCTGGTCACCCGGCAGCGGCCGAAGATCCTGCTGCAGAACCCGAAGTACAAGCGCGCCAAGGCGCGGGTGCAGGAGCTGCGTCGCTCGATGGTCGAGGACTGGTACGCCAAGCAGCGGAATGCCTCTGCCGAGGTGTCGGAGGACGATCCGCCCAACCTCATCGACGACATCATGCGCGCCCACGTCGAGCGCCCCGACGTCATTCCCGAGCAGGACCTCACCGTCACGCTGACCGGCCCCTACGTCGCCGGCCTCGACACGGTGGCCAATACCACCGCCGCTATCACCTACTGCGTGCTCAAGCACCCCGAAGTGAAGCGTCGCGTGCACGAGGAGGTCGACGCGCTCTTCGCCGACGGCGAAATCGACGAGAGCACCTTCTTCTCGCAGATCCCGACGCTGCAGGGCGCGATCATGGAGGCCATGCGCCTGTATCCGATCGCGGTGGCGCAGATGCGCACGGCCAACAAGGACTTCGTCTTCCAGGGCTTCCAGGTCCGCGAGGGCGAGATGATCTACATGGGAACCTCCGTGCCGCACTTCATGGAGGAGTACTACCCCGAGCCCACGAAGTTCGACGTCGACCGCTACGCCAAGCCCCGCGCCGAGCACATGCAGTCCGGCGCCTACTCGCCCTATGGCCGCGGCCCGCACACCTGCCTCGGCAAGAGCCTCGCCGAGGTGCAGCTGGCGCTGTCGATGGCACGGCTGTTCCACAAGCTCGACCTCGAGCTCGATCCGCCGGACTACGACCTCAAGACCAAGACCGCGCCCACGCCGGGGCCGGCCACGAGTTTCCGGGTGAAGGTGAAGGGGTATCGGAGCTGAGGTCTTGCGGGGTGCCAGGTTGCGCGTGACGGGCAGCTGGTGCGCCGCCTTGGCGGTTTGATCGGTCCCCGGTTGCCCATCGCCTCGTCAGTGCTCATTGGGGCTTGCGACTTCCTCGTTGGTCCCGTTCGCGCTCACGGGTTCCGCGCCTCGGAACCTCGGCGCTACCGAATGCAGCCGCTCGACCGGCGCGGGCCACTTTTCTGTTTTGCGACAGAAAAGTTGCCAAAAGAGCGCACCCCGCAGAAGGCGCTCCGGCCCGCCCGCGGGGCGGGCCGGAGTCCCGGCGACTGGCGGCGCGCTCCGGGGTCGCCGCGGACGGACATCCTGTCCTCCGCGGCT
>NZ_JAGLEJ010000035.1 GCF_023145115.1 Algiphilus sp. | reverse complement strand
TCCGTGGCCGGCCGACCTCCTGCGCGCACCACCAGCCGCCGCGCCTCCTGAAGGGGGACATGGTCGGCTCGTTGCTTCGCAACATCGCGGCAGTGGTGTGACGCCACTCCCGATCCTTGGCGACATTGCGAAGCAACGAGCCGTTCTAGGTGCCTTCACGGGTGGCCGGACCGGGAGGCGCGCGCAGTGGGGCTGCGAGACAGGACGTCGAGCAAGGGTGACCAGGACAGGGATGTCCTGTTCACCCGTGCCCCCGAGCACGGCTCCCGGGCCGGGCACCTGCCGCGCCTCCGGCGCGGCAGGCCACCCGTGCGGCACCATGGCTTTGGCTACTTTGGCCGTAACCAAAGTAGCCCGCGCCGGTCGAGCGGCAACACCCGGTAGCTCCTGCGCTCCGGGGCGCGGAACCCGGGAGCGCAGCCGGGTCAACGAGAAAGACTCAAGCGCCGACGTTTCAAGGCGCAGAATCCACAAGCAAGAACGGGGCAACGACAGCCTCCCCTGCTACAAGGCGATCAAGCAGGTTCGGCGTCCCCCGAAACGCACAAACACCCCCATCAGGCTCATCTCAACGGACGAAGCCACTCCGGCGCGCCGCCCGCTAGGCTGCAAGGTAAGTCCCACTCACGATGGTGCACCCCATGCCCGACAGCAGCCCGGCCGCCGAGCGGCCGTCGGTCACGCAGGCCTTCACCGGTCTGTCGGCCGAAGAACTGGAGATCCTCGATCAGGCCGATCGCTTCGCGCAGGCCGAGCTGTATCCGCTGGCCGAGCGCATGGACAACGAGGAGTGGTGGCCGGACACTGCTTTCCCGAAGATCGGCGAGACCGGCTTCTTCGGCATCACCGCGCCCGAGTCGCTGGGCGGTTCGGGCATGGACGTGTTCACCAGCGGGCTGGTGCTGCAGGCCTTCGGGCGCTGGAATCATGCGCTGGCGCTGTCCTGGGTGGCACACGAGAATCTGTGCCTGCACAACATCCTGCGCAACGCCAGCGAGGAGCAGAAGCGCAAGTACGTGCCGGGGCTGTGCAGCGGCGAGCTGATCGGCGCGCTGGGGCTCACCGAGCCGGGCGCCGGGTCCGATGCGCTGGGATCGATGCGCACGACCGCGCGCCGCGAGGGCGACCACTACATCCTCAACGGTTCCAAGATCTACATCACCAACGGGCCGGTGGCCGATGTACTGCTGGTCTATGCCAAGACCGACAAGGACAAGGGCGCGCACGGCATCTCGGCCTTCCTGGTCGAGAAGGACTTCCCCGGCTTCAAGGTGGCGCAGAAGCTGATCAAGATGGGGTTCCGCGGCAGCCAGACCGCCGAGCTGGTGTTCGAGGACTGCAAGGTGCCGGCCGAGAACCTGGTCGGCACCGAGAATGCCGGCGTGCGGGTGGTGATGTCGGGGCTCGATCTGGAGCGCGCCATGATCTCGCCGATCTGTCTCGGCATTGCCGAGCGCGCGCTGGAGCTGTCGCTGGACTTCGCGCGTCAGCGCAAGCAGTTCGGCAAGGCGATCAGCGAATTCCAGATGATCCAGGACAAGCTGGCCACGATCTACACCAAGGTCGAGGCCATGCGCCTGTACACCTACCAGACCCTGCGCGCTGCCAATGTCATCGGCGAGAACGACGGCGGGCGCGGCGAGATCCACCGCATCACCGCGGCCGGTGTGATGTTCGTGGCCGAGACCATGAACGAGGTGCTCAACGAGGCAGTGCAGATCCACGGCGGCAACGGCTACATCTGGGAGTCGGAGATCAACCGGCTCTATCGCTCGATCAAGCTGCTGGAGATCGGCGCCGGCACCACCGAGGTGCGCAAGCTCATCATCAGCGGCGAGCTGCTGCGTGGCTGAGGGCATGACCGAGGTACCCGGCGGCATCGACCCGCAGGAAGTCAACGCACCCGAGCATCTGTGGGCCGCGCCCACGGTCTATCGCGACGATCTGTTCGCGGGCCGGACGCTGCTGGTCAGCGGCGGCGGCAGCGGGATCGGCCGCGCCGTCGCGCTGCTCTGCGCGCGGCTCGGCGGCGAGGTGGTGATCTGCGGCCGCACGCAGGAGAAGCTCGATGCGGTGGTCGGTTTCGCCCGTGAGCGCGGCGCGCGCATGCACGGCTTCGCGGCCAACGTGCGCGATGCCGATGCGGTCGATGCGCTCTACGGCCGCATCGCCGACGAGGTGGGCGTGCCCGACATCGTCATCAACAATGCCGGCGGGCAGTTCCCCGGCGAGGCCATCGACTTCTCGCCGAATGGCTGGAATGCGGTGGTGCAGAACAACCTCAACGGCACCTGGTTCATGATGCAGCGCGCCGCCCGGGGCTGGCGCGATGCCGGGCGGGGCGGGGCCATCGTCAACGTCGTGGTGGTCACCGAGCGCGGCATGCCCGGCGTGGCGCACACGGTCGCGGCGCGCGCCGGCATCATCGGTGCGGTACGGACCGTGGCGGTCGAGTGGGCGCCGCTGGATATCCGGATCAACTGCGTGGCGCCGGGGCTTACGGCCACCGAAGGGCTGGAGGTGTACCCGCCGGAAGCGCAGCGCGAGTTCCCGCGTGCCAATCCCATGAAGCGACCGGGCACGCCCATGGAGATCGCCGAGGCGTGCGTTTACCTGGCGGCGCCTTCATCGACCTTCATCACCGGCGAGGTGCTGACCGTCGATGGCGGCGGCCGGATGTGGGGCGAGCTGTGGACACACGGGCGGCCGGACTGGTACGCGTGAGACAGGTTGCCGGCGCGGCGCTCTTCGCGTCGGTGCTGGCGCTGTCCGGCTGCGGAGGCGACCAGGCGGCCGGCTGCACGGAGCCGACGCTGCAGACCGATCCGCGCGAGCTGGAGGCGGCGCTGCGCTGCGGCGCCTTCGACAATCCCGAGCATCCGCTGGTGCTGCTGGTGCACGGCACCTTCACCGCCGGCTTCGAGCAGTACGACTGGACCTGGCGACCGATCCTCGAGGCGGAAGGTCACGACGTCTGCACGGTGACCTACCCGGATCGCGGATTCGGAGACATGCAGCGGTCCGCGGAGTATGTCGTCCACGCCCTGCGGCGCATGCACGCCGAAAGCAGCCGGCGGGTGGCGGTGATCGGGCACAGCCAGGGTGTGCTGGTGCCGCGCTGGGCCATCCGCTGGTGGCCGTCGGCGCGCGCCGCGGTCGACGACTTCATCATGCTGGCCGGACCCAATCAGGGCACCGGGGCGGCGGCGATCGGGGATCTGCTGGGCGTCATCCCCGGGCCGACCACACCCGAAGTCTTCTTCCAGTTCGCGTCGGATTCGGCCTTCATCGCGGCCCTCAACAGCGGTGACGAGACGCCGGGCGACATCGACTACACGGCCGTCTACACGCGCTATGACGAACTTGTGCAGCCGGTGACGCCGGTGCCCACCGCCGCCATCGCGTTCGGAGCCGGCAATCCGCGGGTTACCAATGTGCTGATACAGGACGTCTGTCCCGGCCGACTGGTGGATCACGTCACCATAGGGCTGCTCGACGGCATGAGCTTCGCGCTCGCACGCGACGCGATGCAGCATCCCGGCCCCGCCGATGTCGCGCGCGCCGGTGGCGCCGATCTCTGCGCGGCGCTGCCGCTGGTGCCGCGGCTGGAGATCGCGCCGCTGCCGGCGCTCCTCGGCGGGCTGGTGACGACGGTGCTGCAGGAGCCCGGCAACGGGCTGCCCGCGCTCAACCTCGCCGCCGGGGAGCCGGCGCTGCGCGGGTACGCGAGCGACGGCGCCGCGCCATGCTCGACACCAATGTTGCAGTAGGATGCGTCCCTTCCAGTCGATCTTTCCCACAGCACGCCATCATGAGCGAAAGCAACCAGGACCAGCACTACGTCATCATCGGGGCCGGGCAGGCGGGCGCCGAGGTGGCATCCAGTCTGCGCAAGCGCGGCTTCGAGGGCCGGATCACGCTGATCGGGGAAGAGCAGGCCCCGCCGTATCGGCGCCCGCCGCTGTCCAAGGCCTACTTCAGCGGTGACGCCACCGGCGACAGCCTGTTCGTCATGAAGCCGGAGCAGCTGGAGAAGGCGCGCATCGACTTCATCGGCGGGGTCGCGGTCACGGCCATCGATCCCGCTGCGCACACCGTCGCGCTGGCCGACGGCCGCAGCATCGGCTACGACAGGCTGGCCCTCACCACCGGGGGGCGGCCGCGACCGATCCCGGTGGCGGGCGCCGATCTCGACGGGGTCTGCCTGCTCAGGAGCATTGCCGACGTCGATGCGATCCGCGAGCGCTGTCGCGAAGGCATGCACATCACCATCGTCGGCGGCGGCTTCATCGGGCTGGAGGTTGCCGCATCGGCGCGCAAGCTCGGTCTGGACGTCACCGTGGTCGAGGCGCTGGACCGGGTGCTCGCGCGGGTCACGGCGCCGGTGGTTTCGCGCTTCTTCGAGCGCATCCACCGCGAAGCCGGTGTCGATCTGCGCACCGGCATCGGGGTTCAGGCCTTCGAGGGCGACGATGGCCGGGTGAGCCGCGTCACGCTCGGCGACGGCACCCATATCGATACCGATCTGGTGGTGGTGGGCATCGGCCTGATCCCCAACACCGAGATCGCGGAAGCGGCGGGGCTTGCCGTCGACAACGGCATCATCGTCGACGAATGCGCACGCACATCGGATCCGGACATCGTCGCCGCCGGGGATTGCGCCAACCATCCCAATCGTTTCGCGGGTGGCCGGACCCGGCTCGAATCGGTCCAGAACGCCATGGAGCAGGCCCGTGTCGCCGCCGCCACGATGCTCGGCGCAGAAGAAGTCTACGAAGCCGTGCCGTGGTTCTGGTCCGATCAGTACGACTGCAAGCTGCAGATGGCCGGTCTCTCGGGCGGATTCGACGCCATCGTGCTGCGCGGGGATCCGGAGTCCGAGTCGCGGTTCTCGGCCTTCTATCTGCGCGAGGGCCGGTTGATCGCGGCCGACTCGGTGGGGCGCCCGCAGGATTTCATGTTCGCCAAGAAGCTGGTGACCGCCGGCATCGCACCCGACCCCGAGCAGCTTGCCGATCCGGACGTGCCGCTCAAGGAGATGCTGCCGGCCTGAGCCGGTCGGCCGCGGAGCCCCCGCATGCCCCTCATCCGATTCGTGGAGCCCTCGGGCACCGAGCACGCGGTCGAAGCCGAGAGCGGCCAGACCGTCATGGAGGCTGCGACCGGCAGCATGGTGCCGGGCATCGTCGGCGAGTGCGGCGGATCGTGCTCCTGCGCAACCTGCCACGTCTACATCGATGCGGCCTGGGCGGCCCGTATCGGCACGGCCGACGAGATGGAGGCGATGATGCTCGAGTGCGCCGCGGACCCGGCGCCGGACAGTCGGCTGTGCTGCCAGATCACGGTCGCCGATGCGCTCGACGGCATGATCGTGCGCATTCCCGCCGGTCAGCTCTGAGGCTTCTTCCGCGGCGCCCGGCGCTTGCGTCCGGGTTTGAGCGCCCCCTCCAGCTCGTCGAGCGCCTCGCCGGTGTACACCGCCAGTCGCTGCAGCGACGGCACTGCGTTGCGGCAGCCGGTATAGCCCACCGCCACGCTGTCGGCGTATCCCACCACGGTGAGGTTGAGGCCGTATCCGTCGAACAGGATCGACATGGGATAGATGGCCTCCAGCTCCGCGCCCATCATGTAGAGCCGCTCCTTCGACGCCACCACGTTCGACAGCACCACGTTGAACAGCGGCGGCCACTTGGGCAGTGTGCCGGTGAGCTGGCCGAGCATGAGCGGCGCGATGCCGAACATGCCGAAGCGCTCCAGCGCCGCGGATGACACGCAGAGCATCTGCTCCTTGGTGCGCTGGGTGATGCTGTGGATGCGCTGCAGACGCAGCAGCGGGTCGGGGATGTGCGTGCCGATCGGGCACACGAAGCCGCTCACGGCATTGCCGGGCTTGCCGTCGGTGCGCGGGAGACCGATGGGCACCGATGCGGTCAGCGGGCGGTCGGGAAGGGCGTCGAGCTCCTGCAGGTAGCGCCGCGTGGCGCCGCCGCAGAGGCTGAGCGCGATGTCGTTGATGGTCGTGTCGGTGGCATGCGCGATCTCGGACAGCCGGTTGCGTTCGAGCAGCTGCGTGCCCAGCCGCCGCTGCGCGGTCACCGGGACATTGAAGGGCGTGCGCGGTGTGCGCAGCGCGGCGCGGATGACGCTGTTCTCGCCGCCCTGACTGAGTCGGTAGAACGTGCTCGCGATGTCGCGCGCGGTGCCCGCGCGCACCTTGCTGCCGGTCATCACGCGTTCGAGCATCTCGTGCAGCCCGCGCGGCGCCTGGATCGGCGGTTCGGGACGGCGGCGCGCCGCCCGCTCGGCGTTGGCGGCCGCGAGCCGCTCGCCCGGGCTGTGCCTGTCGTCGGGATCGGGGGACAGCCAGGTCTTCACCAGCTGCATGCCGCCCATGCCGTCGATGGCGCAGTGGTGCGCCTTGAAGTAGAACGCGAAGCGGTTGTTCTCGAGACCCTCGATGAGATGGCATTCCCACAGGGGACGGTCGAAGTCCATGGCGTGGGAATGCAGTCGCGCCACCAGCACGCCGAGCTCGCGCTCGCCACCTGGATAGGGCAGCGCCGAGTGGCGGATGTGGTAGTCGAGGTCGGTCTCGGTCGGCACCCAGGCCGGAGGCATGGCGCGCGATGCCGGCCAGTGCAGCTTGTGGTCGAAGGGGAAGGGCATGAACGGATGCGCGCGCAGCCGTTCGGTGAGCCGGTGCAGGTAGTCGTTGGGCGCATCGTCGGGCAGCTTGAAGGTCATCAATCCGCCCACGTGCATCGGTGTACGCGCCGACTCCATGCGAAGGAACGCGGTGTCGAGGACGCCAAGTCGCTTCATTCGTGTCTCCCCGTGCTCGCGGGGTCGTGGCCCCGGTTGATAGCGCCCTGGCATCGCGTGTCATCCCCTAGTCAGTTTGGGTGATGGCCCGCAACCGGCGCCCAACTAGTGTTGCACAGCGTTCCGTTCCGAGTAACAAGGACAAAGCGACCGGAGTCTTCCGGGGGAGAGACGATGACGGATAAGAATCGGTTCGGGTGGTCGCGCTACCCGGCTCTAGTGGCAGCCGTGGCACTGTGTCTGCCCGCAATGGCGAACGACGTGGATCTGCCCTTCGACGTGCAGGGGACCTACAAGCTCACGCTGGGCTACGCCATGGCGATGCGCATGGAAAAGCAGAACCGTTCGCTGACCGAGGGGCAGATCGATCCGCTGCGTCCGGTCGTGTTCCCCGAGCCGCAGGGCCAGATCATCGGCTTCGAGCGCACCGGACTGGCGAACACCTCGAACTTCGACGACGGCAATCGCAACTTCGAGCAGTTCGACCTCATCAACAATCGCGTCAGCGCGCTCGCCGAGCTGTCGCTGGAGCGTGACAACCTGGCCTTCGTGCTGAGCGGATCGGCGTTCTACGACAACGTCTACATGCGCAGCAATGCCAACAAGAACGCCGAGTACCTCAACCGCCTGGATGACGAGGGCAATGCGGGGGACGACGGCAATACCGACGAGTTCTCCGACGACATGCAGACCCGCAACGGTCGTCGTGCACAGCTACTCGAGGCCTACGCCATCGCCGACTTTCCGTTCGGCGACTTCTCCTATCTGAACGTGCGTGTCGGCCAGCAGCTCGTGACCTGGGGCGAAGCCCTGTTCTTCGGGGGCATGGCCCGCGATCAGGGGCACGCCGACGCCAACAAGGGCTTCGTGCCGGGTGCCGAGGTCAAGGACATCCTGCTGCCGACCCCCCAGGTCTCGGTGCGCCTCGGACTCGGGCTCGACTGGACGTTCAAGGGCTACTACAAGTTCCGCTTCGAGAAGAACGAGATCTTCCCGGTGGGCAGCTACTTCTCGCCGTCGGACATCGTCGGGCCCGGCGCCCAGTTCGCCTACGGCTCGATCAACCCGGCATTCCTCGACGGCTGCCCCGGTCTGCTCGACGTGCTGCCGGTGCTCGACCTGGATCTCAGTCAGCTCTGCAACCTCGGTGGCCTGGGCGGGGTGCTGCTCAACGCCCGTCCCGAGATCCTGACCTTCCGCGAGCCCGACATCCGACCGGACGACGACGATCCGCAATGGGGACTGGGCTTCGACTACCGCCTCACCCCGAATACCTCGGTGGGCCTGCACTACGTGCGCTATCACAGCCCCAATCCCTCGGTGAACCTCAATCTCGGGTTCGCGCCCATCGGCACCGTGGCGGGTATCGAGCTCACCACCGGCATCATCAACCAGCGGGTGCCGGTGAGCTACAACATGAAGTATTTCGACGACATCGATCTCATCAACCTGAGCTTCTCGACCACCCTGTTCGGGCTCAGCGTCGCCGGCGAGGTGAACTACCGCGACGGCATCAACATCGATGTCTTCACGCTCGCCTCCGGTGTCGAGACGCCGATCGCGCAGCGGGGCAAGACCGGGCAGATCCTGGTGTCGAGCATCGCCGCCTTCAATCCGCCGTTCTATTTCGACGAGGTCAACATCGTCGGCGAGGCCCAGTACATCCGCGTGCTCGACGTCGACAGGCTCGACGATCCGCAGCCCGGCATCATCCCGCAGGGCAACGGCGACACCCTCTTCTTCGACGAGGAGTCCGCCGGATTCCAGTTCCTGGTGCTGCCGCGCAAGCGCAATGTCCTGTCGGGCTGGGATCTCTCGGGCACCCTGTCCTATGCCGAGCTCACCTACGGCGACCCCGCGCAGGCCGGCTCCTTCGGCGCACTGTTCGGCGAGGGCGATCGCCGACTCGGCATCGGCGCGAGCATGCAGTACCTGCAGAACTTCTCGATCGGCATGATGTACAACTTCTTCTTCGGCAATCCGAACGACTTCATCCGCGGGTTCGTTCGATCGAATCCGTTCGCCGATCGCGACTATCTCTCCATCAACGCTCAGTATCAGTTCTGAGGAGACACGCACTCCAACCGGCACACGGGCCCGTCCGATGACCGCACAAGCCCCCGCATTCGATCCCGGCGATTTCCGCCGCGCGCTCGGCAGCTTCGCCACCGGCGTCACCATCATCACCACGCGTGACGGGGATGGCGAGCCGGTCGGGCTGACGGTGAACAGCTTCAACTCGGTTTCGCTGAATCCGCCGCTGGTGCTGTGGAGCCTCGCCAACGAGGCGCGCAGCCTGCCGGCCTTCCGCGATGCCGAGTACTGGGCGGTGCACATCCTGGCGACCGATCAGGAGGCGCTGTCGACGCGCTTCGCGAAGCGCGGCGAGGACAAGTTCTCCGACCTCGATCTGGAACGGGGGCTCGGCGACATCCCGCTGCTGCCGGGATGCAGCGCCCGCTTCCAGTGCCGCACCGCCTCGCGCTACCAGGGTGGCGATCACCTGATCTTCATTGGCGAGGTCGCGGACTTCGATCATTCGAACAACCCGCCGCTGGTGTTCCACGGCGGTCGCTACGCGCACGCCACCCAGCGCGTCAGCACCAAGCCCGGCGAGCCGTATCTGGCGGGCAGCTTCGGTGAGGACTTCCTGGGTTATCTCCTGGGGCGCAGCCACTTCCGTTTCTTCTCGCGCATCCGGCCGTATCTGGAGAAGGCCGGACTGAGCGACGAGGAGTTCTACGTGCTCTCGGCGATGACCCTCAAGCCGACCATGAGCAGCGCCGATCTCGGGAAGCTCACCGCGGGCGTCCTCGACGAGACCAGCGATCGCACCGTCGACAGCCTGATCGCGCGCGAGCTGCTGACGCGCGAGACCCTGGCGGACGGGGCGACCTGCTATCGCCTGAGTGATCGCGGGCGCGAGATCGCGCTCGAACTCATCTCCGCTGCCAAGGCGGTGGAGTCGCAGGTGCTGGCCGGGCTGGGCCCGGACGAGGACACCGTCCTCAAGTCACTGCTCAATCAGTTGCTGGGCGTGCTCGATCCGGACGTGGGCAGCATCTGGCACCCGGACGATCCGCGCGGCAGCAACGCCTAGGCGCTCCGGACCGCGTCACGCATCGACGACACCGGGTACGCGCAGTGCGACCCGGGCGCTGTGCCGTGCGCACGGAAGCACACCCGCCGGTCGAGAACCTACTCATGTTTCATGACTAGTCCCTTCAAGGGAGGATAGCGGCCGGAGCCATCTTCAGGGTGGTCGCCGCAGGGCGGGATGGGGACACGGCCCGCCGCAATCCACGGAGGAGACAGCACACATGGACGTGAAACCCGTCGAGCTCGTACGTGCCTGCTGGGCAGTGACGAGCGCGCTCCTGGTCGCGTTGCCGGCCGGTGCCGCCAAGCTCGATCTGCCCTTCGGCATCGAGGGCAGCTATAACCTGACGCTCGACTACTCGCTGGCAATGCGCATGCAGGACCAGCATCCCGAGCTCACCGATGGACAGCTCGACCCGCTGCAGCTCGCGGTGCTGCCGGAGCCGCAGGGCCAGGTCGTCGGCTTCGAGCGCACGGGGCTGCCCGACCGCGCCAACTTCGATGACGGCAACCGCAACTTCGACAAGTACAGCCTGATCCACAACCGGGTGAGCGCGCTCTTCGACATGGAGATCGAGCGCGACAATCTCGCCTTCGTGCTCAGCGGCTCGGCGTTCTACGACAACGTCTACATGCGCGAGAACGACAATGCCGGGGCGGAGTTCCTCAACCGCTTCGGGCCCGATGGCGAGGGCGGGGACAGGGGCAATACCGACGCCTTCTCGGAGGAGATGGAGGATCGTAACGGTCGCCGCGTGCGGCTGCTGGAAGGCTATGGCATCGCCGACTTTCCGTTCGGCGACTTCTCCTACGTCAACGTCCGCGTCGGTCAGCAGCTGGTGACCTGGGGCGAGGCGCTATTCTTCGGCGGCATGGCGCGCGACCAGGCGCCGGCCGACGCCAGCAAGGGCTTCGTGCCCGGTGCAGAAATCAAGGACATCCTGCTGCCGACACCGCAGGTCGCGGTGCGCGTGGGCCTCGGGCTCGACTGGACCTTCAAGGGGTACTACAAGTTCAAGTTCGAGGAGAACGAGGTCTTCCCGGTGGGAAGCTACTTCTCGCCGTCGGATTCGGTCGGGCCGGGCGCCGAGTTCACCTACGGCTCGATCAATCCGGCCTACCTGGATGGATGCCCGGGTCTGCTGGACGTGGGGCAGTTCAGCGATGTCGTCGGCAATCTGCTGGGCGGGCTCGCCGATCTCAGCCAGGTCTGCAATCTGGGCGGGCTGGGCGAGGTGCTGCTCAACGCGCCGCGCAACATCCTCACCTTCCGCGAGGCGGATATCCGCCCCGGCGACAGTGGCCAGTGGGGTCTCGGTGTCGACTATCGCCTGACGCCATCCACCTCGGTGGCGCTGCACTACGTGCGCTATCACAGCCCCAACCCGTCGGTGCAGTTGAACACCGGTTTCGCACCGCTCGGATCGATCGCCGGCATCGAGCTGACCACCGGCCTCATCAACCAGCGCGTGCCGGTCAGCTACAACGTGCGCTACTTCGACGACATCGAGCTGATCAGCGGCACCTTCTCGACCACGCTCTTCGGGCTCAGCGTGGCCGGCGAGCTCAACTACCGCAACGACATCAACATCTCGGTGAAGACGCGGGCGTCGGGCGTGCCGACGCCGGTCGGGCAGCGCGGCGAAACCGCGCAGGCACTGGTATCGGCCATCTCCACCTTCAATCCACCCTTCTACTTCGACGAGATGAGCATCGTCGGCGAGGCGCAGTACATCCGCGTGCTCGACGTCGAGCCGCTCACCGATCCGCAGCCCGGCATCATCCCGCAGGGCGACGGCGACGAGATCTTCTTCGACGAGCAGTCGGCCGGCTTCCAGCTGCTCGTGCTGCCGCGCAAGCGCAACGTGTTCTCGGGCTGGGACCTGTCCGGCACCCTGTCCTATGCCGAGCTGACCTACGGCAACCCGGCCCAGGCGGGTTCCTTCGGCGCGCTCTTCGGCGAGGGCGACCGCCGGCTGAGCGTGGGTGCGGGGCTGCAGTATCTCCAGAACCTGCAGTTCTCGGTGTCCTACAACATGTTCTTCGGCGACCCGACCGACCGCATCGGCGGGGAAGGGAGCCTGGTGCGCGCCAATCCCTTCGTGGACCGCAACTATCTGACCTTCAACATCCAGTACCAGATCTAGCGGTGTGGCCCCGGTCGCGTGCGGCGACCGGGGCCGCAAGCCGGTCAGGGCATGTATTCGCCGCCGTTGACGTCCAGCGCCGCGCCGGTGACGACGCGCGAATAGTCCGACACGAAGAACAGTGCGGCGCGCGCGCATTCCTCGTCGGGCGGCACGATGCCCAGCGGGATGCTGGCGGCGATCTGTCCCTTGATGTCGTCCTCGGCAATGCCGGACTGCTGGGCCTGCCACTGCACGTAGCCCTGCACCGGCGCACCCCACATCCAGCCCATGTGGACGGTATTGACGCGGATGTTGTCGGGGCCGAGCTCCTTGGCGAGATACTTCACCGAGGTGGCAAGGGCTGCCTTGGACGCTGCATAGCCCGCCTCGCCGACCGGCGGCACCTTGCGCACGGCCATGGTGTTGATCATGACGATGGCGCCGTCGCGCTGCTGCTGCATCTGCCTTGCCACCGCCTGGGTCAGGCGCAGCGTGCCGAAGAGGTTGGTGCCGATGGGCTCCATCCAGCTGTCGATGTCGGCCGTGCTGGCATGGTCCATGGCGCCGTGCACGAAGGCGCTGTTGACCAGTCCGTCGATGCGCCCGAAACGTGCCACGGCGGCGTCCACCAGTGCCTGGCAAGCACCGGCGTCGGTGATGTCGGTGGGCTGCTTGAGGATCGCGCAGTCCGGATTGACATCGCGGATCCGCTGCTCGGCGTCATCCAGCTTGTCGGGGGAGCGGGCGGATATGACCAGTCCGGCAGCGCCGGCACGCGCGGCCTCGACCGCGAGCTTGACGCCGAGACCGGGACCGATCCCGGAAACGGCGATGATCTTGTTGTGCAGCATGCGGGTCTCCTTGTCGCGCATCGGCTCGATGCTTCAGTAGGCGGGGTTCAGGCGGTGGCCGTCCCTTCGATATGGCGTGCGATGTAGGGCGCGAAGTCGCGGCGCAGGCCGTCGGCCGACAGCCCGAAGCCTTCCGGCGTGTAGCGGTGCCGGGTCTTGGCGTGCTCGGCGTTGTCGGCTTCGAGCCAGGCGCGCATGGCATCGGCCGTGCCGTCGTCGAGCGTCCAGTCGATGAAGTCGTAGATGTGGCGCACGACGCGCATCGGATCGGTGACCGTGTCGCGGAAGGCGACGTCGATGAAGTCGCCACGCTGTCCGGCCGCATCGCGCACCGCCATCGTGTGTTCCAGGCCTCCGCGCATGCGCGCGCTCCACTCCGCTCCCACTGCTTTCGGATCTGGCTGATCGGTATAGATGCCGTGCAGCGTGTGGATGAAGCTGGCGATGGACGGGATGCTCTCGACCGGGTCGCGGTGCGTCTGGACGATGCGCGCGCCCGGGAACGCGGCCAGCAGCAGCCCCATGCGGTGCAGGTGATGCGGAGCCTTCAGAACCCAGCGCCGGGCGGTGATACCGCGCCGCCGCTTCTGCCACTGCAGGAACTTGAGCATGCGGCGCAGGAAGGTGTAGGCGGGTTGTTCGTCCTGCTGCGTCAGCCAGGCCATGTAGCCCGGAACGCGGGCATAGGCATTGAAGTCGGCGAGGAAGGAATGCTCCATCAGCATGAACTCCTCGTCGGCCTCTTCGTTGGCCATGGGATGGATGGCCATCAGCTGCGGCATCGCCTCGGTCATCATCTGCACGATGGCGGCACCCTGGGCGATCCGCGGCGACGGGTCGTCGAGCGCCTCGCCGGGAAGCGGAACCGGCATCTGGGATTCCCAGAAGGGCATCCAGTAGAAGCGCGGGTCGCGCGACAGCAGCCGGTGCAGCTTGGTAGTGCCGGTGCGCGGCAGACCGACGATGAACACCGGCGGCGCGATGGTCTCCTCGAGGATCTCGGGATGACGCCGGATGTGATCCTCCAGCCAGAGGCGGTTGGCGAGCTGCGCGGTCAGCTTCTGCCGGAAGGTCTCGACGCCCGCGGGCGACAGGGCGGCTTCGCTGCCCAGGGCATCGCACAGGCGCTCCAGACCGGGGCGGAAGCTGTCGTCGCCGAAGTCCGTCAGGCCTCCGGCCATGTCGATGGCACCGGCGAGCAGGCGTGCGGGTTGCAGCGGCGTGGCGCTCACGACGTCGCCTCCGTGGCGAGGTCCTCGAATTCGCAGACGCGGGTCTCCGGATGCACGTGCTCGTCGGCGCCCACCCAGCGCAGGCACATCGTGCCGTTGTCGTGGCCGGCGGTCTCCAGCCAGTTGGGGTGTCCCGGATCACGGTGCGCCAGCACCATGGTCACGCTGCCGTTGTCGGCGACTGCCGCCGAGTGCTGATTGAGATGGATGCGGTGGTAGCGGTAGTCGAGCGATTCCATCCAGTAGTTGTTGATCTGGAGATTCCAGAACCGGCAGCGGGGGATGCGCGGCAGGCGGATGACCAGCGCCTGGTCCGGGCCGAGCTGCCAGTGCGAGTGGTAGTAGAAGATGTTGGGGTCGCCGCCGACGCTCTGGCAGACCGCCTGATCCGCTGGCGGCAGCGCATTGCTGTGGCCCTGATAGCCGGCCGCCCAGTCCGCGAACAGGCGCGCGGTGCCCTCCACGAAGCGGGCGGTGTTGTCGAGGCTGCGCTGCAGGCGAGCCGGTGTCAGCGGCTCCGGCCGGGCTCCGGAATCGGCGCGCCGGATGGTCACCCGCGCCGGGGTCTCGCTGCCGCGGTCATCGAAGGTCTGGCGCACGATGAGGGCGTTGGTGGCGTCCTCCAGCCGCACCCAGTTGCCATCCTGCTGCGTGCGACTCAGCACGATGCGGAAGCGCCCGTCGGGGTCGACCCGCATGTCGGCTGCATCGAGGAAGCCGGTCTGCTCCATGCGTCCGTCCGTTTCGTAGCCGCCCTTCTGGGCACCGAACGAGAGGTAGGCGACACTGCCGCGATAGCCTTCGACGATGTAATCGTGATGCCCGTCGATGCGAGCCATCGCGTAGAGATTGTCCGGGTTGTCGGCACCGATCTTGGCGGTCTCGTGCGAGGGCGAGAAGAAGCCCGGAAAGGCGGGATCGGCGAACTCGAGATGCATCTCGAGACCGATGCGCAGCAGACGGGTGAGATAGCGGTAGCCCTCGGCCCGGTCCAGACCGCCGCCGGGCGTCTCCGCACGCAGGATCTGGTCGCCGGCGCGCTTGAGGTCGTCACAGAAGCGTGCCCATGCAGTGCCGTCCACGACCGTCGCGGTGGCTTCGTCGCTCATGCTGGTCTCCCCGGTGTCATCGTGCTCCACCGCACGGTAGTGCGCGGCCCGGGGTGCCGCGTCACCTTTATGCATTAGGCCGGATCGCCCGAACGGACTATTTACCGGCGCGCTGCGGGCGCTAGTCTGGCACCATCCCGATGCCAGTGAGATTGGCATCCAGTCATCAATTCTCGTTAGGGAGACCTTATGTCCGCAGCTGAATTCCTCAAGCAGCTTCCGCAGGCCTTCAACCCGGAAGCCGCGGGCGACACCGAGTGCGTGCTGCAGTTCAACACCTCGACGCCGGCCTACGCCACCATCAAGGATGGCGCCTGCACGGTGACCGAGGGCACGGCCGACAACCCGGATGTGACGCTGATCATGGAGGACGACGATCTCATCCAGCTGTTCAAGGGCGAGCTCAACGGCATGACCGCCTTCATGACCGGCAAGCTGCAGGTCGAGGGCGACATGATGCTCGGCCAGCGTCTGCAGGGCTTCTTCGACGCGTCGAAGATGGCCTGATCACAGGCATCGCGGTATCTCGGCCCGGCATCGCCGGGCCGATTTCGTTGGAGAGGAGACATGATGACTGACAACAAGCGCCTCGAAGCGCGTATTCAGGCACTGGAGGATCGCGAGGCGATCCGCGATCTCAAGGCGCGCTACTTCGCGGCCTGCGACGGCAAGGACCCGGCAGCCATGCGGGCCTGCTTCGTCGATGGCCCGGTGGCGATCGATTTCGGCGCCATCGGTTCGTTCGACCTGGCCGACGATCTGGTCGCGGTGTTCGAGCGCCTCGGATGCCATCCGCACATGATCGAGATGCATCATGGCGTGAACGCACGGATCGCGCTGAACGAGGCGGACACCGCCGTCGGCGAATGGGCGCTTCACTATCAGCTCATCAACACCGATGAGATGACGCTGACGCAGCTGGGCGCGCGCTACGAGGACGAGTACCGGCGCACCGAGGCCGGATGGCGGATCAGCGCGACGCGCTGCATCGTGCATTCCACGATGGTGCTGCAGCTGGGCGAGGATGCGCTCAAGCGCGTGTTCGCCGGTGCCCCGGATACTGCCGCCGCAGCCTGAGGAGGGCACCAGCATGGGAAGATTGAAGGTGGCGCCTGCGGCGCTTGCCGGCATCGTGCTGTGCGCCTGTGGCGGCAGCGAGCCGGCCGCAAGCGCCGGCGGTGCCGGCATCGTGGCGCGCGATGCGCTGTGCGGCGACCATGCCTGGTGCGATCCCGGCATGACGCCGGAAGCCCGCACGGCGTTGCTGCTGGACGCCATGACGCTCGGCCAGAAGATCTCGCTGCTCGCCGGCGACGACGTCTTCGGCTCGGTGACCGGCGAGCCGGCCAACGGCACCAGCGAGGGTATCCCCGAGCTCGGCATCCCGACGCTCTACTTCTCCGACGGGCCGGTCGGACCGCGCAAGGGCCGGGCCACCGCGCATCCGTCGCCGGCGCTGCTGGCCTCGACCTTCGATCCCGAGCTCGCGCGCGAGACCGGCGCCGTGATCGCCAACGAGGTGCGCAACAAGGGCGCCCACGTCGTGCACGGGCCGGCCGTCGACATCATGCGCACGCCGGTGGCCGGGCGCAGCTTCGAGTCCTACGGCGAGGATCCGCTGCTCTCGGCGCGCATGGGCACGGCCTGGATCCAGGGCGCCCAGTCGCAGGGCGTGGTCGCCAACATCAAGCACTACACCGCCAACAACCAGGAGGGCCAGTTCGGCATCCCGCCGCTGACCGGGCTGGTCGGCGGCCGCTTCATCGTCAACGCCGTGGTCGACGAGCGCAGCCTGCGCGAGATCTATCTGCCGGCCTTCGAGGACGCCGTGCGCGAGGGCGGCGTCGGCAGCGTGATGTGCGCCTACAACCGTGTCAACGGCGCAGCGGCCTGCTCCAGCGAGTCGCTGCTCACCGACATCCTGCGCGGCGAGTGGGGCTTCGACGGCTTCGTGCTCACCGACTACTTCTTCGCGCAGAAGAACACCACCCCGGCGCTGCGCGCCGGCACCGATCTGGAAATGCCCGTCCCGATCCTCTACAGCGCCGCGGCCATCCGGCTGCAGATGGCGCTGGGCCGGGTCGACGAGGCGCTGATCGACGAGCGGCTCGGCAACATCCTGCGCACGATGTTCCGTTTCGGCTTCTTCGATCAGCCGCCCTTCGAGGAGAACGACGCCGCCATCGATCAGGAGGCCCATGCCCGCGTGGCCCGCGAGGTTGCCGAGCAGGGGACCGTGCTGCTGCAGAACGACGGCCTGCTGCCGTTGCGCGCAGAGGACATCGGCTCGATCGCGGTCATCGGTGCGGCCGACCGCATCGTCAGTGGCGGTGGGTCGTCGGCAGTGGCGCCGTTCCGGCAGACCAACCCGCTCGACGGCATCCGCGAGCGCGCCGGCGACGGCGTGACGGTGCATTTCACCGACGGCAGTGATGCCGACGCCGCCGCCGCACTCGCGGCCGAGGCCGACGTCGCGATCGTGTTCGCCGCGGTCGAGCTCAGCGAGGGCGTCGACCGCCCCTGCCTTGCGCTGTCCTGCCGCGGCGATCGTCCGGATCAGGACGCGCTGATCGAGCGCGTTGCCGCGGCCAATCCGCGCACCGTGGCGGTCCTGCAGTCCGGCACACCGGTGCTGACACCGTGGCGTGACCGCCTCGCCGCGCTCATCCAGGCCTGGTACCCGGGGCAGGAGGGCGGTGCAGCCATCGCGCGCGTGCTCTTCGGCGATGTCGATCCCGGTGGCCGCCTGGCCGCGACCTTCCCCGAGCGCGAGGCGGATCTGCCTACCGCCGGCAGCGTCGCGGCCTATCCCGGCCTGCTTATCCGCGCCGAATACCGCGAGGGCGTGCTGATCGGCTACCGCTGGTACGACGAGAAGGCCATCGTGCCGGCCTTCGCATTCGACCACGGGCTGTCGTACACCACCTTCGCCTACGAGGACCTCGCCGTCGACGCCGACGGCGTGTCATTCACCGTGCACAACACCGGCGACCGTGCCGGCACCACGGTGCCGCAGCTGTACGTCGGCATGCCCGATCCGGCGCCCGGCATCGTGCAGCCGCCGCTGCAGCTCAAGGGCTTCGACAAGCTCGCGCTGGCGCCCGGCGAGCGCGCCGACGTGCGCATTCCCTTCGAGGCACGCAGCTTTGCCTACTGGAATGCAGCCGCCGACGCGTGGACCACGGCGCCGGGCTGCTACCGCATCGCGGTCGGTGCGTCGTCGCGCGACATCCGGCTCGAAGGCCGGCTCGCGCGCGCCGGCGGCGCCTGCGAGTGACGCGCGCGCCGGTGCCTCAGACGCGGCGGAGATGATTCGCGAAACGCGCGCCGGCCTCGGCGTGCGCGACGCGGAAGGTGGCGTCGATGGCGCCGTCATCGCCGTCGGCGAGCGGTTCCAGCACGGTGCCGACGTTCCAGAAGGAGCCGCTGGCGCCGTCGCGGTCGATGTCGACCA
Source organism: Algiphilus sp. (assembly GCF_023145115.1). Lineage (NCBI taxonomy): Bacteria > Pseudomonadati > Pseudomonadota > Gammaproteobacteria > Nevskiales > Algiphilaceae > Algiphilus > Algiphilus sp. The sequence continues at coordinate 4,673 of NZ_JAGLEJ010000035.1, read as the reverse complement.
GCACGAAGCCGTGCGCCGCCGGGTTGTGGTACCGCGCGTTCGGGTTGACGCCCCGGACCGCGGCGCCCCACAGCGCACCGAGGGCCGCGCCGCCGGGTGTGTCGATGAGGTTGTTGGAGGTCACGCTCATGCCGGTGAACTCCACCGCCACCGAGCCCGCGCCGGTCAGCGCGCTGTAGCCCGGCGCTCCGGTGACCCCGGAGGTGATCGGGTTGAAGGGCGTGTACGGGTCCTCGACGATATCGCAGGCCCATCCGGTGTGGACGTCGCCGGTCAGCACGATGTTGTTGCTGATGGCGTTTTCGCGCAGGTGTCGGATGAGCGTGTCGCGCTCGAAGACGTAGGCGCCCCAGTTGTCGCTGCCCTCGTTGCCGCCGCCCTGGCGCAGTCCGAGCGATTCGACCACCGCCGGCGGCAGGTAGGGCAGCGGCAGCATGCTGGGGTCGGGGTTGTTGCGATGCGGCGCCATCATCGTCTGCTGACCCAGTACCCGCCAGCGCATGCCGGCATCCCGTGAATTCAGCAGGCCGTTCACGAGCCAGTCGCGCTGCTCGATGCCGAGCATGCTGCGCGAAGGATCGTTGGCCTCGCTGCCGGTGATCGAGGTATCGGTTTCCGGAGCGTTGCGCTGCAGGCGCGTGTCGAGCATGAACAGCTCGACGAGGTCCCCGAAGGCAATGCGGCGCCAGATCCTCAGCGGGTTCATCGGGTCGGGCAGGCGGATGGGCAGCCACTCGTCGTAGGCGATGGCCGAGGCCAGCTTTCGCTCCTCCCAGTCGCCCTCGCGGTCGGGCTGATGGTTCTGCGCGCCGTCGATCCACGCGTTGTTCGTGGACTCGTGATCGTCCCAGACCGGGATCAGCGGATGCGCTGCGGTCATCGCCTGCAGGTCCGGGTCGGTGCGGTACTGGGCGTGACGGCGCCGGTAGTCATCGAGCGTGACGATCTCGTAGGGCGGATCGTGCGGGCGGCCGATCTCGCCCTCGCCGCCGCCCTCGTAGAGATAGTCGCCGACGTGCACGACGGCATCGAGATCCTGACGCGCGATCACCCGGTAGGCGTGGAAGTAGCCGGCCGAGTAGTTCGAGCACGACACCAGCGCCAGCCGCAGGCGGTCGATGGCGCCGCTGCCGGCGGTGCGCGTGCGTCCCACCGGCGAGCGCGTCGCGCCCACCGTGAAGCGGTAGAAGTAGGTCGTGCCCGGCAGCAGGCCGGCGGCGTCGACCTTCACCGTGTAGTCGCGACCGGCATCGGTGTGCGTGCGGAACACCGACGGCCCGGGGTCGGCGTCGCTGCGCATGACCGATTCGAAGGCCTCGTCCAGCGCGACCTCCCACCGCACCGGCACCGAGCCGGACACGTTCGAGACGCGGGTCCAGAGGATGACCCGTTCCTGCTCGGGGTCGCCTGAAGCCACCCCGTGACGGAACGCGGCGTCGTCCCAGACCCCGCCACCCTCCGTCGGCGGCGCGACACTGCTCTCCGTGGAGCCGCCACAGCCCGCGAGCGGCAGTACCGGTGCGGCACCAAGCACGCGCAGCAGATCGCGGCGGCGCAGCCGATCGGTGGGAAAGGGACGGCGACGCGAGCGCGACTGCGACATGCGGGCTCCGGATGGACGCGGCGCACGGGCGTCGGCAGCCGACGGCCTGCGCGGAAGAACGCGGGGACGGCGCGCGACGATAGGGGAGCGATGTTGCAGTTCCGCGACGGGCGGGGGTAAGCGCGGGGCCGGGAACGCGATTGGTGCCGGAGGTGGGACTCGAACCCACACTGGTTGCCCAACCGAATTTTGAGTCCGGCGCGTCTACCAGTTCCGCCACTCCGGCAGCGGGAGCGGTCGGCGACTATAACGGAGGGTGCCGGGCCCCACAATGCGCCGGGACGGGCGCCTCGCCGGGCCTACAATAGCGGCCGTGCAGCGCAGCGATTTCCATTTCGAGCTTCCCGAAGAGCTGATCGCCCAGCGTGCGGCGGAGCCGCGCTCGTCGGCGCGTCTGCTCTGCGTGGAGGCGGATGCGTTCCGCGATGCGCAGGTCACCGACTGGCCGGCGATGCTGGCCCCGGACGATCTGCTGGTGTTCAACGACACCCGGGTGATCCCGGCGCGGCTGCACGCCACCAAGACCACCGGCGGGCGCGCCGAGATCCTGCTCGAGCGGCTGCTGGATGCGCGCGAGGTGCTCGCGCAGACGCGCGCATCGAAGACGCTGAAGCCCGGCAACCGGCTGACCGTGGACGGCGACGGCGCCGTCATCGAGGTGATCGGTCGGCACGAGGAAGGCTTCTTCCGGCTGCGCTTCGTCGATGATGTCGCCATGGCCGTTTTCGAGCGCGCCGGCCACGTGCCGCTACCGCCCTACATCGCGCGCGCCGACGAAGCCGACGATCACGCGCGTTACCAGAGTCTGTTCGCGCGCGAGCACGGCGCGGTCGCGGCCCCTACGGCCAGCCTGCATTTCGACGCGCCCCTGGTCGACGCCATCCGTGCGCGCGGTACGCGCATCGCCACGCTCACGCTGCATGTCGGCGCCGGCACCTTCGCGCCCATGCGCGTGGAGGATCCCGCGGAGCACCGCATGCACGCCGAGCGCTACCGCGTCGGCGACGACCTGCTGGAGGCGATCCGGGCCACCCGTGCGCGCGGCGGCCGTGTCGTCGCGGTGGGGACGACGGTGGTGCGAGCGCTGGAATCGGCCGCCGCCGACGGTGAGCTCGCTGCCGGCGCGGGCGAGACGCGGCTGTTCATCACGCCGGGGTACCGGTTCCGCGTGGTGGACGCGATGCTCACCAATTTCCACCTGCCCGAGTCGACCCTTCTCATGCTGGTGTGCGCATTCGGCGGCACGGCGCGCGTGCTGTCCGCGTACCGGCACGCGGTCGAACAGCGCTACCGCTTCTTCAGTTACGGCGATGCGATGTGGCTGCCGCGTCGCGACGAGGACTGACGCCACCACGATCAGGCTGTCTCGGTTGCCGTCTCCGCGTTCGGTGCATCGCTGCCGTGTCGCTGCGCCTCCAGCCAGGCGGGGATGGTTGCCTCCAGCCACATCGACGGCAGGCCGGCGTCGTTGCGTCCCACGAAGCCGACGTGGCCGCCGCGTGCGGTGACCTCCAGCGATACCGGTGCCGGTATCGCGTCGGCGTCGGGCACGATGGTCGGCACCATCATCGGGTCGTCGAGTGCGTGGACGATGCGGGTGGGCACGCGGATGTCCGCGAGATACTGCCCGCAGCTGGCGCGCGCGTAGTAGTCCTCGGCGTCCGCGTAGCCGTTGCAGGGCGCCGTGTAGGCGTTGTCGAAAGTGCGGAAATCGCGCGCGGCGAGCGCGGTGGCCAGGTCCGCTCCGGGGGGCAGTGCCACTGGCCCGTGCTTGCGTCGCAGGCCCGCCTTCAGCCCGCGCAGCAGGTAGGCCTGATAGGCCCGTGCCGGCCCGCGCGTGAGGTGCTCGACGCACGGTGCCAGCGCGAAGGGCACCGATACCGCCATCGCGGCATCCAGCGGGGCGCGCGGACCGAGCTCGCCCAGCGTCTTCAGCAGGACGTTGCCGCCCAGCGACCAGCCGACGGCGGCGTGGAAGCGCTCGGGCGCGCGCTGGGTGAGCTGCTGCAGGAGCCAGGCGATGTCGCCGCTCTCGCCGTGGTTGTAGCTGCGCGCCAGTCGGTTGGGCTCGGGGCCCGCGCCGCGCTGCTGGATGCCGATGCAGTGCCAGCCCAGTGTGGCGAGACGGCGCGCGGTCGCGCACAGATAGGTCGAGTCCAGCCCGCCGCCCAGACCGTGCAGCAGCAGCGCCACCGGGCCGTCGTCCGGTCCGTGGTGCGCGACCACGATGAAGTCGCCGTCCGGCGTCTCGAGTGTCTCGCGCTGCCAGGGCACGTGCGGCGTGGCGCGGAGCAGCGCGGGCAGGGCGGTCTGTGCGTGGGCGCCGCGGATCAGCGGATGGGGGCGGAAGGCGTCGGACATGCGCTCGGAACACGGTTGGCGCGCGGATGCGCACTGGCGGATACTGGGACGGGTCGCCCCGAGGGCGGCCGCGGTCACCAGCTTACACAGGAGTCGAGCGATGAATCGTGAGGAACTGATGCGTCAGGCGCGGCAGCGCTGGGAGCTGCTGCAGGCCGATCTGGACAAGCTCGAGGTCAAGGCTCAGCACGCTTCCGAGGAGGTGCGTGCGGAGGCGCAGGTGCAGTTGCAGAAGGCGCGGGAACACGCCGAGGAGCTGCGCGGGAAGATGGACGAGATCCGCGAGTCGACCGAGGAGCGTCTGGGCGAGCTGCGCGAGCGGGTCGACCATCTGGGCGACACGGCGCGCCAGAAGCTGGATCACATCAAGGGAAAGATCGGGCTCTGACGACACTTTTTTCCTCGGCGACGATTGTGTTGCCGTGACGGTGCCGCTACAATCGCGCTCCGTTTTCGGGGCCATAGCTCAGCTGGGAGAGCGCCTGCATGGCATGCAGGAGGTCGGCGGTTCGATCCCGCCTGGCTCCACCATCCTTCAAGGCCCGACGGCCAAGCCCTGTCGAGTCCCCATCGTCTAGAGGCCTAGGACACCGCCCTTTCACGGCGGTAAGCGGGGTTGGAACCCCCGTGGGGACGCCATTCATTTTCTGTGATGGCTATATTCTTTAGCTTGATTATTCAAATTTATTTTCTATGTTGTCACTGCGCA
>NZ_JAGLEJ010000034.1 GCF_023145115.1 Algiphilus sp. | reverse complement strand
CGAACGTGGGCGGGCTGGGAGCGCGGCGAGAATCCGATGCACCCGGCGCTGTGGGACCTGTGGCGGGAGCGCGCGGCCGACCCGGCGTGGATCGCTCGGGTGCGAGGTGCGGCGTAGTGCCCCGCAGCCCCTACATCGACATGCGCGACGCCGACCTGGCGCGTGCGCTGAACCGGGCCGCAGGCGCGCTGGAGCAGCCGCTGCCGGCGGGGCGCGAGGCGGAATATCGCGAGCGGCTGCGTCTGCTCGTGATCGCTGCGGCGCAGCGGCTCGATCCGCCGGTGGTGCCGTATACCGACGCCTGGGAGGCGTCCGCTGCGGGACGTTGCACGCGGTGCGGCGGCGCGCTAGCGTCGGCGGCAGAGCCGGAATTAACCGAGGGGGCAGACCATGATGCGAATTGCGATAGCGGCGCTGCTGGCGCTGATGGTGGGGGCGGCCGGGGCGCAGTCGCAGGCGAGTGAGACGTCGACGATCCGCGAGGGCGGGAAACTGATCCGGCTCGGGGATTCGCCGGCGAAAGTGCACCAGGTGCTGGGGCCGCCGGACACGAAAATGCAGCTCGAGAACAGTCGCGGCGGCGCGGCCGGGATGCGGTGGGACTACTACTCCGCCGGCTCCGGCTACCAGAAGCGCGCTTATACGATCACCATCAACGGTGGGCGGGTTGTGCGGATGACCTCGGAGGCGTTGCGGTGAGTGACGTCACCGTCGTGCGCCTCAGCTGCTACCCGCCAGGCGGCGGGCCCGTCCACCAAGCGACAGGCCGCATCAGAGACGACCATGGCAACCGTGTCGTCGTTATCGTCGATGATGGGTACGACTGGCCTGAGTTCCCGGAGATGATCCGCGTGACACTCGACGGCTACGACTACTTCGCATGGCCCGGCCCGATACAGGAACCGCGCGAGGTAATTGCCTGGCGCCTGCCCTTTACGCGGGCCGATCGGCAAGACCCCGGCGACGTCTAAACCTGCACGCTACTGGTCGGCAGATCCGGCGCCGGCCCGCGCACCTCGCCGTCCTGCACGAACACGCGATCGCCGACCGTGCCGGTGCCGCGCACGCGCAGCACTTTGCTGTCGGGCAGATCGACGTCGACGGTGCCGTCGCTGTTGACGGCGGTGATGTCGCCCACGTAGAGCGGGCGGCGCGGGAGCAGGCGGAGGAATTGGCGGTAGGGGTTGCTCATGGCTTCTACTCCAGATCGTCGTGATGCCGGTGCACGGTCACGTCCTGCCGCACGGTCACGGCGTCGTCCTGCAGGCCGACGTCGATTGTGACCGCACTCGCCCGCGCGCGGTAGGTGCCGTAGACGGTGTCCTGCACCTCGACCAGGTCGGTCGGTGCGATGACGCCCACGCTCTGGCTGAACGGCAGGCGCAGGGGCTGCTCGGTGCGGTCCTGGGATTCGGCGAGCGCGGCAGCGCCGCGCTCGGTCGCGGCGGCATTGTCGGTGATGAGCGGGTCGACGATCATCTCGGCGTAGGGGCTGCCGCTGCTGCCGCTGCGCGTTACCTCGCGGAGCACGCCCTGCGTCTCGCCTCTGACGTAGACGCCGTGGTACTTCGGCCCCGGCAGCCGGCGCATGCCCAGGCCGACGAGGGCGTCGCTGTCCAGCTGCACGTCCGGCGTCTCGCCGCTCCAGTTCCAGGGCAGCGCCGGGTAGCGTGGCAGCACATGGACGATTTTGTCGGAGGGGTGGCTCTGCACGATGCAGCCGGCGGCTTCGGCGATGCGGGTGATGGCGCCCATGCGCGTGAGGCTGCTGTAGCTCCACGCGCCGGCGGGCACGGTCCAGGTCGGGCCCTGCCAGTCGAGGGTGTAGCCGGTGAGGTCCAGCTCCCGGTCGGCGAGCTGCGCGCCGCTCATGGCGCTGTCGTTCGTGTAGCTGCGCTCCGGCGAATACGGCGCGGCCAGCAGGGCCGTGCGGCTGCGGCCGCTGGCGGTGAAGCGCGTGAGACTACCGAAAGACCGATCCTCGCTGGTGTCCTCGACGGTGAACGTCCACAGCTGGCCGTCGATGGCCACCTCGATCTCCTGATTGGCGTCGACGTCCGGCAGCAGCAGATGGTAGCTGGCACGGTCGGCGACGGTGAGGGAGACCGTCCACGCCCAGCTGTCTTCGTCGATGCCCAGGCGCAGGCCGATGGCGTTGATGGGCTCGCGGCCCGGCAGGCGGACCACGGAAACGGAGTGCGACATGATGTAGCTCCTGCGCGCGTACAGCGCGCGCGGTGAACAGGTCAGGTGCAGCGCGACGGCGTCGCCGGGCGGCGGGGTGTAGTTGCCGCGCAGGCTCAGGCGGACCTGGTCCCCGGGTGGCGGCGTGTAGCAGCCGGGCGGCTGCGGGATGACGGGCGGCACCGGGCCGGGGCCGGGCAGGAACGAATAGCGCACGGCCGTGCTGTAGCCCCACGGCACGCGGTAGGTGATGGAGTCCTTCGCCAGGCTGTCCAGCCACACCGCCCGCGCCTCCCGGCTGATGGCGGTGGGCCGCAAACCCCAGGTCACGCGCTGCTGCAGATCCTTCGCCGGCGGGTGGCTGTAACCGACGGCCCAGCGCGCCTCGACGCGCGTCGGGTCATTGCCCCAGGCAACGCGGCGCTCGGCGTCGCGCGGCGGCACCTTCTGCCAGACGATGCCGAAGCCCTCGCGCATCCCGGTGTCCGCTAGGTTGCCCCACCCCACGCGCGGCTGCGCGTCCACCTGCGGGACTTTCTGCCACGGGATGTGCCAGCGCACGTCGAGCACGTCGGCCGTCGTGCCCCACCGCTGGCGCGGGGCGGCGTCGCGGCGGGCTGGGATGGCCGGCCACGGCGAGCGCAGGGTTCGGTCCAACTGCTGCGCCGGCCGCGGGCGCCAGGCCGTGCGCGTGGCCACGCTCAGGCCGTCGAAGATGTAGCCCGGCTCGGGCTCCGGCTCCGGTTCGGGTTCGGGTTCGGGCTCCGGCGTGAACGTGTCGCAGACCAGCGGCAGGGCAACAGTACCGCCCGCCGGCGGCGTGTACGGGCCAAACAGCGCCAGCCGCACGGCATCGCCGGCCGGCACCGTGTAGCAGGGCTCCTGATCGCAGACCAGCTCCAGCGCCACCGCATCGCCAGCGGGCGGCGTGTAGTCGCCGGCCAGCGCCAGGCTGACCGAGTCACCAGCCGGCCGCTTGTAGCAGGGCGGCGCGATCTCCAGCGCCACCCTGTTACCCAGCGGCGGCGTGTACGCCCCTGCGAGGGCGAGCGCTACCTCGTCGCCGCTCGCGGGGGTGTAGCCCATCGGCTACTCGAACTCAGGCATCAACGCCGGCGTTATGCGATCAGCCACAACCGCATTGTGCACGCCGTCCGGGTCGGTACCGACGACCATGTAGCGCCGCTCCGGCGGGATGAACTCGATGGCGTAGGTGCCGTCGCTGCGGCTCTGCGTGCGAGCAATCAGCTTTCCGGAATTGGGTACCCGTTCATAGAGCCAAACTTCGCCGACTGCCGGCGTTCCGTCTATCGTCAACACACCAGACCCCTGCCCGGCGATGAACCCCTTTCCATGCACGTTCTTGCGGATCAACTGGCCGCTCGCCATCAGAACATTACTCATGACCATGGCCCCGTGATATCCACCAGACACCAATAGCTATCGGTATCGCGGGCAGTTTCCTGCACCCGGAATGACCGGCCGTCACCGCCAATCAGGTCGTCGAAAATATCCCCCTGTGTGCGCGACCCCATCCGCAGCCACGGGATAACGAGGCCCGGTATCTCCCCGAGCACGAAGGCGTTGTTGTCGTGCACCAGGCCGCGCGACCCTCGGATCGCCACCCCTCCCGTCTCCTCGCTGATGCTGTAATGCGAGTCACCGATGTACTGACCCGCCAGGAAATGCGAGGTCAAATGGCAGCTGATCGGGGACAGGCCCATCGTCGCGTCCGGTATGGCGAAAACACGCTGCGCGGTGTCGGACGGATCATTGAGCTCGAAGTTGATCGGGTTCAGGAATCCGGCATTGCTGTGCCCCGATATCACCGTGCGCGCCACATTTGCACCACCCACGTCGACCACATCACCGAAAAAAAATAGGTCGTGGCCGTAGAGGTTGGCCCGCCATTTCACGAACAGCAGCAAGAACGTGTCGCTGACGTAGGCGTCCCACGCCATGGCGGTGCTGTTCTCGGCATTGCTGGCCCGCCAGTAAATGTCCGTGCCACTGCCGGGGAACGGCGCGGTCCCGGTGTCGATGTCGCTCATTTCGTCGTAACCACGCACAATCGGCGCCTCTGCCGACGGCGCCGCAGACGAATGATCGACGCGCAGAAAGCGCTGGGCGCCGCCGGGCGGCTGATACGCACGCTTATTGTCGCCGCTGTAAGCCACCGTCCATCCGGCACCGGCCTTGGCCGTCCCGCCGCTCCCGTAGCCGGCATCGAGAATTGCATCGAGCAACGCCGGCAGGCTGCCCAGCTGGCCCGTCAGCTCCGGCGCACCAGCGTCCGTCGAGTGATAGTGGTTCACAGGCATCGCGGTCTCCTAGTTCGCATCGCCCCGAGCCTCGAGGCGGAATTGGTCGGTGGGGTCCTGCGTGTTGTCGCCCGGCAGGGTCGTGCGGTTGATCCAGATGGGCGCGTGCGCGCCTTCGGTGTTCCAGCGCACCTGGTTGCCGATGTTCCAGCCGGCGCTCCAGGCGTCCGCGCGGATCGTGAAATAGGGCACGCCGGTGGCCGGGTTGGTCGGGGCTACGTCGGTGCTGGTGTCGCTGGTGGCGACCTCGCCGACGGTCTCGCCGACGATTCGGTAGGCGGTCACCGAGGTGAACTCGATGCGCCAGCGCTCGCGGATGGCGCCCTGGTTCGTGACCTCGATCGGGTAGTTGACGAGGTCCAGCTGGCCGTCGGTGCCGTTGCCGATCTGGCTGTCGCTCCATTCGTCGGTCCAGCTCTGCTGGGTGAAGACGTTGAAGGCCGCGGCGGCGATCTCCTGGCCGAGGATCAGCGCGGAACTGATGAAGGCGTTGCCGTCCGCCGGGTAGTCGTGCGTCAGCTGGGTGTTGACGGCCACCCGGCCGGACAGCTGGGCGTCCGTGCATTGCTTCATGTCTTCGATGCGGTGGCGGACGGTGAGCGGCTGGGTGTAGTCGTCGAGGTCCAGCGGCGACGGGAAGGTGATCTCGCCGGCGGTCTTGTCGACGGTGAAGCGGTCGGTGGGCACGCGCTCGCCGTCGGCGTCGAAGACCTCGGCCATCGAAATGGCGGGCCGCAGGCTGTAGGCGGTGTCCGCCTGCACGGGATTGGCCAGCTCGGTCTCTGCGGTGTGGTGGATGACCACCACATCGCCGGCGCGCAGCGTGGGGATCTCGCCGTTGGCTGGCAGGCGGACCGGGTCCAGGCCGATCACCTCCGGGTCCACGGGCAGGAATCCGATCGTCACCACGTTGTAGGTGGTGTCGCCGGGCAGCACGGGGTCCGTCCAGCTGAGGGCGTAGACGCCGGTCTGGCTGTTGACGGTGCCCTCCAGGCCGCCGTCGCCGGAGATATCGCCTCCCTGGTCGACGGTGGCCTGGTCGGCTTCTGCCTCTCCCTCGCGCTGGTAGGTCAGCTGAAACGACCCGGGCAGCAGCTGCTCCGCATCCACGCGCCAGAACGCCTCGTCGATGGTCCAAGCGCCGTAGCCGGCGAGCACGCCGATGACCTCGGCCGAGGGCGTGCCCTCCGGCCAGGCGGTGAGCGTGGCCTGCCCGTCGCCGTAGGCGATGCTTCCGGCGCTGACCTCCTGGCCATTGCTGTCCCGGTAGTAGACGATGCCGCCGCGGTCGTAGTGCTGGCGGCCGCCGAAGGTGAACATCAGGCTGGCCGGCGTGACGCCGCCGGCGAAGCCGGGCGCGGCGATGTCGAGCGCCAGCTCGTTGAGCGTGAGCGTGTCGCCGCTGCCGGTGGCCGTGGCGCTGGTGCTGTAGAGCACCGAGTCCAGCGAGACGAATACGCCGGCCTGGTCCTGCTCCCAGGTGTGATTCGGCACGCTGTAGCTGCGGCGCCGCAGCGCGCTGATGGGGTCGTCGAACTGCAGCAGGCCCGTGCCGTAGTTGACCGTGCCGATGGTCACGCCGGGATGGACGGGATAGAGCGCGTCCGCCGGGGAACTCACGGTGACGAGGTTGCCGGCGCCGTCGTCGGTGAAGCGGACGGTGGTGTTGCCGTCGGCGTCGTAGGTCGCCGCGCCGCTCAGCGTGTTGGCCTGGCAGCTGCCCTCGCCCAGCGTGTAGCTGGCGCCGCTGCTCGGCGTCTCGGCATGGCTGTCGCCCGGCACGTCGTAGGCGATGGTGATGTCACTGCCCGGCGCCGGGTAGACGGCGAGGTCCGCCTCGATGCGGCCGCGCGCGTAGTCGACGGTGCCGGTGGCGTCGCCGGTGAGCGCGCCGCTGCCGTCGTCGGTGGCCTGGCGCGCCTGGCCGTCCGCCGTCCAGTCCAGCTGCACGGTGCCGGGGTCGATGATCTCCGGCTCGCCGCTGCCATCGTCGGTCTGGTAGACCACCTGCGGCGTGGTGACGGCGACGTCGTCCGTGCCGGGCGGCGCGTAGTGGATGCCCGAGCCCCAGCCGAACAGCACGTGGCTGCCGATGTCCGGCTCCGCGCCCAGGGTGATGTTGACGCTTCCGGTGGCGTACTGGATGGTGCCGCTGCCCTCGCCCGGGTTGCCGGCGATGGTGCCGTCGCCGCGATCGCGCAGGGTGATCCAGCGGCCGTCGACGCGGTACTCCACCTGCAGCGTGGCCGGCCGCGGCGCGGGCTGCAGCGTGCGCGTGTAGACGAGCGCGCGATTGGTGTCGTTGATTTCGATGCCGTCGGTGTGCTGGCGGTCGACGATGGCCACGCCGGGGCGGTAAGTGAGGCTGCTGGCATCGCCGTCGACGTCGCTGCTGGTGCCCAGGCCGGTGAGCACCACCTCGCCCGTCGCGTAGTCCAGCCGACCGCTGGCGTCCGCCGGCACGCTGCTGCCGCTGCTGCTGTCGCGCGTGAGGTTGCCGCGACCGTCGTCATTGAACACGCCGCGCGTGCTGCTGCCGGACCACTGCACCACCACCACAGCCGTGCCCGGCACGATGGCGCGCTGCGCCACATGCACCATCGCCCCGTCGATGATCTCCGCGCCGCGGATGGCCTCGCTGATCGCGTCGTCGGCCTCCGGCTGGATGGGCACGACGGTGACCGTGTCCGAGCCCACGGGCTGGTCGACAAGCCCCGTCTGCGTCTGGTTGCTGGGCACCACGGGCGTGCGCACGCGGTCCACCTGCAGCGTCGTCTCGCCGCTGCTGGCTGCTTCGGTGATCTCGTGCACGGAGTAGTAGCGCTTGCCGCCGGCGATGGTGGTGCGGCGGATGACGGTGCGCGGCTCGGCGATGGTCTTCGCCGTGATCGACTCGCCCGGCACGTCGAAGCGCAGCGGCTGGTCGATCTCGATGGTGATGATGCGCACGTCCTCCTGCGTGCCGCTCGTGCTGGTCTGCACGGTGACGATCTCGCTGCTGACCTTCACCACGCGGATGAACTGCTGCTCGTCGAGGTTCACCGCGCCGCGCTCGACCGACAGCACCAGCGTCTCGCCGCCCTGCGGCAGGCTGTTGTTCGGGTGCGTGAACACGCTGATGGCGAGCGCGCCCTGCGGCTGGGTGTCCCACGCGTAGTAGGGCGTGGGCGGGCCGGCGGCCAGGTACTGCTCCAGGTGCTGCTGCGCGTCGATGCGCTGGTCGACGTGGTCGTCGCGGCCGAACATGGTCACGAACACGCCCGGGTCGGCCGCCGGCTGCGTCAGGATCGCGTGCACGCCCTGCCAGGTCGTCGTGTCCGCGTTCTCCGCGCTCACGAAGGGCTTGCGCAGGCTCACGCGGCCGACGGTGCGGTCCAGCCGGGTGATGTCGCTGAACAGGTTGTTGAGGTCGCCGTCGATGACGCGATTGCCGCTCATGCGGCCGCCGGCGAAGTCCTGATCGCTGACGACCGCAGGCTGGTTGATGAAGATGTCGGCGGTGGTGATGGGCATGGGTCAGACCTCGATGAGGCGCACGGTCAGCTCGTGCGGGTCTTCGGCCGCCGGGTCCGCGTAGCGGATCACCGGCGTAGCCTCGATGGGGTTGGGGCGGACGAACGCCACCGTGTACGTGTCGCCGCGCAGATCCAGCGTGTGCGTCTCGCCGGCATCGGCCGCCAGCGTGCGCAGCGCCAGCACCGTGCTGCGCGAAGCCCACACGCCGCCGCCGAGCGTGATCGGCCGGCCGCTCAGCAGCGCGGTCTCCTCGATCACCTGCCCGCCGCCGAGCGTGCGCGCCCGCGCCTGCGCCACCTGCGGGCCGGCCAGCTCGTCGAGCCAGACGATGTCATCGGGGAGGCTGATGCCGCCGAGGGTCACGGCCATGTCAGGCTCCTGCCGCGCTTACGGCGCGGGCGTTTTCAAGTCGGCGGAGAAGCGCGTCCGCTGTGTCGTCGTCGGTCTGCACCGGGAACGATTCGCCCCCGATGCGCAGGTCGACTTCCACGCGCCGCCGCGGCGTGGCCGCGTCCTCGCGCTCCTGCAGCGACGGCGGGCGGAATATCCGCGCCAGGTCGCGCTGCGAGCGGTTGCCGCCAATGCCGAGGATCTCGTCCGCCTGCCGGCGGATGTCCTCGATGATGTCGGTCTGCGCGCGGGCGTAGCGCTCGACGCCGCCCTGATAGCGGTACTGGCCGGAGCGCGCCAGGTCCTGCAGCTCGTCGAGGCGCGCATTCGCCTGCGTGACCAGCGCCTGCCGGTCCTCCGCGCTGAGGCCGCTGCTCTGCGTGGCGTTGAGGATGCTGCTCTCGATGGACTGCAGGTCCTGGTCGATGGGGCTGGTGTGCTCACCGCCCTCGCCGCCGCGGCCGGCGATGGTGGTGGCGCCGCCGTAGGTGCCGCCGGTGGCGTCCTCGACAGCCTGCGCGTGGTCGCGCGCCGCATTTGCCGCATTGCGGCTGGACTGCTCCGCGCGGCGGTTCGACTGCTCCGCCGCCGGCCCCAGCTCGAGATAGCGCTCGATGAGCTTCTCGACGGCCTCGCGCTGCTCGTCGGTGCTCGCCAGGTTGCGCAGGTTGGCGGCCACGGCGCGCTGCGACGCTTCGTCCGCGTTGTCCGCCACCTGCAGCTGCCGCTCCGCCATCACGCGATAGGCGCGGTTCACGTCCTGCACGGCGGCCTCGCCGTTCTCCGCAGCGGCGCGGATGGCCTCGTAGGCGCGCCGAGCCTCGTCGGCCTGCTGCTGCAGCGTGCGCTGGCTGGTGAGGCCCAGGGCCTCGAATGCCTGCTCCAGCTCGGTCAGCGCCTCCGTGCCCTGCTCGGCGGCATCCTCCGCCTCATCGCCGATGCGCCCGGCCTCGTCGGCCGCGCCGGCGGCGGTGGATTCCAGCTGGTCCAGCGTCTGATCCAGCGTGAGGAACTGGCCGCCGGCGGATTCCGCCTTGTCGCGCGCCTCCAGTAGCGCGTCGCCGGCGTCGCCGGCCTGCTTCGTGAGCTCGTCCAGCGCCTCGCCGATGGTCTGGATGGGCGCGGCGTTGAAGCGCTCGAAGCTGGCCTGTGCCTTGATGACACTTTCGGCGGCCGCGTTGGCGGCCTCCTTCGCGGTTTCCAGATCCGCGCCGGCATCACGCGCCAGGTCACGCGCGGTCTGGCGCAGGTTCCCCGCGGTGGCCTCGAATCGCTCCGACACATCACCGAAGGTGATCTTGCTCAACCCTTCCGCCACCGCCGAAGCGGCGCCGAGGATGCCGCTCAACGCCCCCCGGATGGACGCCTGCACCACGTTGAAGGTCGCCTGCAGGCCAAAGCCGAAAGCCTTGAGCGACTCGATCACGCCCTGCACGCCGTCGAGCAGGCGCGGGTCGTTGACCTTCTCGATCAACGCGTCGATGGCATCCGCATTCTCGGCCACCACCCGGATGAACGCGCCGCGCAACCGGTTCTGCAACTCGCGGAACGAGCGGTTGGCGCGCGCCACATCGTTGACCAGGTCCTCACCGAGCACGCCGCCGGTCTCGCGTGCCTTCTGCCGCAGCTCGTCGAAACCATCCGCGCCCCGGATCAGGAACGGCAGCAGGCGCCGCCCGAGGTCGTCGCCGAGGATGCGCACGGCGGCCGCGTTGCGGCGCGTCGGTTCCTCGATCTTGCTGATGCGGTCGACGAACAGGTCGAACAGCTGCGCCGGGTCCTTGCCGCGCAGGTCATCGACCTCTATGCCGATGAGCTTGAAATCGTCGATGAAGCTCTTGGTGCCGTCCTTCGCATCCTGCGCGCGGTCGGCCAGGGTGTTGAGCGTATCGCTGACATCGTCGGCCTCGAGGTTGAACTCGCGGAAGACGAAGTTCAGCTCCTGGATGTCCTCGACGGACGTGCCCAGGGCCTGCGCGCTGCGCTGGACGTTCTCCAGTTCCTCGCCCACACGGCGGGCACCGGCGGCCACCAGCGTGAGCGACGCCAGCGCACCACCGAGGCCGATCAGCGCACCGCGCAGACGCCCCACCGCATTGGCCGCGCCCCCGGTCGTGCCGCGCAGCTCGCGGATGCGCTCGTTCGCGCTGCGCGTGGCCGTGCGCAACTCGCGCCCGGACAGCTGGCCGGACTCGCGCAGCCGGCCGAGGGCGCGGCGCACATCGTTGACCTCGTTCTCTACCTCCTGGAACGGGCGGGCGCCGACGGCCTCGAAGTCGCGCCGGAGCTGCTCGCTGGCATCCTCGGTCTGCCCGAGTGACCGGCGCAGATCCTTGACCTTGTTGTCGGCCGCTTCGGTGGCGCGCTCCAGCTGCTCGCCACTGAGGTTGCCGGAACGGCGCAGCCGGTCGAGCGCCTGCTCGGTCTGCGCGATCTCCCCTTCCAGATCCTCGAAGGGGCGGATGCCCAGCTGCTTGAAGTCGTCGCGCAGCTGCTGGTTGGCGTCGCGCGTCTCGGTCAGGCCCGCCTCGGTGGATTCCAGCGACGCCTGCAGCGCGTCCAGCTTGCTGCGCGCCTCGTCCGTTTCGCGCGCGACACGCTGCTCCGCGCCGACCAGGTCATCGGTGGCAATGCCGGCATCGCTGAGGCTGCCGCGCAGTTCCTGGAGCGTGCGGCGCTGCTCCAGGTTCCGGTTGTTCAGCTCGCGCACCTCCTTGCGCGCGCGCTCGAACTCGCGGGTGAGTTGCGCGGTAGGCTTTTCGGTGCGGTTGTACTGCTTGCCAAGGTCGGCAGCCCGCTCGCGCGCCTCATCCAGCTGGCGCCCGGTGTCACCCGTCTCGCGCTTCAGCCGCTCGAACTGCGTGATCAGCTGGCGCTGGTTGCCGAGATTCTGCAGCTGCTGGGTGAGGCCGTCGGCCTGCGTCTGCGCCGTGTCGGCATCGCCGCCGAGGTCGCGGATGCGCTGCGCAGCATTGCGCACGTCCGCCGCGCCTTCCACGGCCTGGCGGATCAGGACATCGACATTCTCGGCAGTTGCCACGGCGCGCGCTCAGCTGGTGGGGTCAGCCGCCGTTGCCGGCCGGGGGCGCGCTTTCGGTGTTGTCGCCGATCACCGCCTGCACCACCTGGACGAACTGCTCCAGCTTCGGGGTCAGCGCGCCGTCGAAATACTCGGCGACGGCAGCGAACAGCTCCGGCATGCGCTCGTTCAGCTGATCGACCGTCTCGTCCAGCGGCATGTCGACGGCCACCGGCCCGAGCAGGAACTCGACGATGGCGCCCAGGTCCTCGCCGTGGTCGCAGAGCGCCTGCACGGGGTCGAACTTCAGGGCATCCAGCGCGGTGTCGAGGCGCTGGAACGCGCGCGCCACGCGGGGGGCGTTGCGCAGGGTCAGGTGGGGCTTGGGCTTGTCGGTCATGGGTGGATCTCCGAGGGTCAGTCGTTGCGGTGCAGGCGTGTGCGGCCGTTGACGCCGCGGGTTGCACGGCCGCGGCGGAAGGCGGCGCGGAAGTCGAGGTCGAAGCTCAGCGCGGCGCGCCGCAGGACCTCGGGCAGCAACTCGTTGCGCAGCCACTGGCGCGGGAACGAGTAGTAGCGGAGCATCGTCAGGCGATCGCGCGACTGCCCGACACGGCGGCGGATCACACCGCCCTCGCGCAGCTGGCCGCTGGTGCGCTGGTGCAGCGGGAACGCCGGACGGACCAGCCGGGGGCGGCCCGTGCGGTAGCGCTGGAAATAGACGGACGGCAGTTCCTGGCTGTGGCTGCGCCCGAGCTTGTCGCGCCAGGTGTACCGCTTCATGCGGATTTCCGGAGCGAAGCGCTCGATGGGGATCGCGCGGACGCGCAGCTGCACGGTGGCCGACTTGCCGCTGGCGCTCAGGCGCCGGATGCCGACGTATTGCCGGACCTCGTCCGGCGTCAGGTTGTACTTGCTGCTGGTGAGGTCGACGGTGTCATTGACGGCCCGCTCCGCCGCGGCGCGCAGCGCGGCTTCCGCCGAGAATCGCGAGGTGTTGTCCACCTGCGCAACACGGTCGGCAGCAGCGCGTGCGGAGTCGCCGGCGCGGGCCATGGCCTAGACCTCGCCGAAGCGGCCGAGGAAACCGGGGCGCCCGGCCCGGGAGCCCGCGGGGGCGCCACCACTTTCGCCGGCGAAAGACTCGCCGGCGCCGAACGGCGCCACCACCTTGTGGCCGGCAGCCCTGGCGGCGCCCTCGATTTCGCCGGCGATCGCGTCGCCGGCGCCGGTAGACGCAGGGTCCTCGTCGTCCTCGCCGCCGGCGTCGCTGGTGGCGTCGCCGCCCTGCTGCTCGCCGTCGCGCGTTTCGGGCGCCGGCTCGGCGGCGGGCTCGGGCTCGGGCGGCGCGTTGTGCAGGTGCCCGCGTCCCTTGCCGCACAGCACGTCGGCCGCCACGCGGCTGGTGCGGATCACCTCGCCCACCGGCACCGGGCGGCCCCGGTGCCGGTGGTTGGCGCAGGTGACCTTGACGGCCACCAGGTTGTCGCGCTTGCGGGCCATTACCCGGCGCTCGGCAGGTCGACCGTGTAGGGCGCGGTCTTGCCGGGCAGCAGCCGCATGGTGCCCGTCATGGGCAGCGGCACGAACTCGGACGACAGGAAGTCGACCTCGCCATCCGGCGTGATGCGGGCCTCGTCCACGGTGACGAGGATGTCCGAGCCGTCGGCGAGGTTCTTGCCGTCGAGCATCACCACCGCGCGGATCTGCGGCTTGACGCCGCCCGAGACGCGGTTACCGCTGGCGTCCAGGAAGGTGTAGCTGACGAGCACCGCATCACCGTCGGAAATGGCACCGCCCTCGATGGGCGTGAGCAGGCCGAGGCGGTAGTCGATGGTGAAGTCGGTGCCTTCGGTGAAGCTCGGCGAGCCACCCTCGCCGGTGGCGGTGACCGCAGTGCCGTCGTCGATGTTGCGATTGGCCAGCTGCGTGGCCGCACCCATGTGCGCGGTGATTTCCTCGTCCGTGACGGACGAGCCGGTCACATCGTAGGCGGCCGCATCGCCGAGCAGCGCGTAGGCGAGGTTGGTCTTGTCGACCTCGTCCAGCGTGATGGCAAGCGTGGACGGCTGCTTGATCGCCACGTCGTCCAGCACCTGGCCGTAGTTCTCCCGCCCGCGGCCGGTGCGCTGCTGGCGCTCGCTCGGTTCGTTGATGGCGAATCGGGTGGCGTTGCCGACCTTGCGGTAGCCGGTGCGGTTGCCGTTGTCGTCGAGCCGGTCCAGGTACAGGTCGCCGGCGCAGAGAAGTCCGCTCATGGTTGGGTTTCCTCGTTGAAGGTTTCAGAGAACTGCACCGAGACGGGCATTTCCGCCATCGCGTAGTGGCTGCCCTCCTGCGGGTTGAAGAAGGTCCGGCCGCCGACGGTGATCTCCCGCGTGCCGGGCGGGAACTGCTGGATGTCGCACTGCGCCAGCCGCCAGCGGATGGCGTAGAGCAGCGCGCGCATGGATGCGCGCGGGGACTCGTCGTCGCTCGGGCTGACGCGGCGGAACATCCGCAGCTTCACGTTCAGCGAAGCCCCGCGCTTGCCCTTGCTGTGCTGGATGCCGGATTCCTCGTCGTCGTCGATCTCGACGGCGCAGTCGACGCGCGGTGCCGACACGTAGGGCTCGGACTGCACATCGTCGATGCCGGGCACCAGCGCGACGATGCGCGCCAGCTCGTCGACGATGCGCTGGTCCATGGGCACGTAGCTCATGCCGCGCCCTCCAGCAGCCACATGCGGATGACGTGCTCGTCGTCCTCACCTTCCACCGGACCGTTCAGCGTCCAGGTTTCGGCATCGACGACGAGCACGCCCCGCGGGTACTCACCGACCTCGCTGCGCAGCAGGCTGACGCTGGGGGTCGGGTCGATGATGCGGCCGAGCTGGCCCTGCACTTCCGTGCGGCGATCCACGATCGCGCGCACGGACACCGCCGCACCTTCGGGGGGCGTGAGCGTGCCCGGCTCCCCGAAGGAGTCGAAGGTGGCGCCGTCCATGGCGTCGAGTGCTTCGGCCCAGCTCATGGCGTGCTGCTACGCCTGCGCGACGGTGCCGAGGCCGGGGCAGAGCTCGACGGTGACCGTGGTCACGGTGTCGTCGGCCGGCTCGGCCACGTAGGCGCAGTTCTCGATGTCGCCGGCCTCGGCCGTGCCGTTGCTGAAAGCGCCCTCGGACACGTCCCAGAACAGCATCTCGCCGACGGTGCTCATGTCGTCGGCCTCGACCTTCGGCAGCGTGTCCTGGCCGTGGGTCTTGAACACGCCCAGCTCGCCGCTTTCGTAGGCACCGACGGCCACGCCGAGGATGGCGCTGAAAAGCGCCACCCCGCCGGAGGCGACCTGCGCCGGGGCCGGGGCGACGATCTCGCCGCCGTGAATCTTGTGCTGGTTCTTCATGGGTGCTACTCCTGTCAGGGTTCAGAGAACCCGGCCCGTGCCGGCGCCGGGGTCCGTGGTGGCTTACTCGCCGGCGTTCTTCGCCAGGCCCTTGTGGTCAATGGCCTTGGTGGCGAACACGTGGCGGCACTTGACGACGAAGCCGTCGCGCTCCCGGTCCTGCCAGCTCTCGGTGAACACGCCCTCGTTGCCCTCGAGGTAGCCGTACTCGATGGTGTCCACCGCGTTGGGGCTGGCGGCCGCGTACCAGGCCGCGGCCGAGTCGTCCTGCAGGCGGGGCTCGACGATCAGGCGCAGCGCGTTGCTGAACACCGACACATCGTCGGCCTTGTTCGGCTGGACGATGGCGAGCTGCTTCTCGGCGATGGTCTGCAGCGCCGGGGGCACGATCAGGAACTCCGGCCGCACGGTGATGTAGCGGCCCTCGATGCCCTTCTGCAGCAGCATCAGCTCGCGGATCTCGCTGAGCGTGGTGTCGCTGATGGCGCCGCCGGTGCCGAGGTTGCCGTGGTCGGCGTGGAACAGCGGCGTGCCGTCCGCCATGTTCGGGTTGCCGGTGAAGATGCCGTACACCAGATCCGACTCCAGGTCGCCGGCGGAGCGGCCGAACATCTGCAGCAGCCGCATGAAGGCGTCCAGGTCATCGTTGATGACCATCTCCCAGGTGAAGGGCACCAGCCGGCCGTACTTCTGGGCGCGGTACTTCTCGCGGCCCTCGCCGATGGTGCCGACTTCGTACTCCGCGCCCTCCAGCACCCGCTTGAGGTTCGGCGCGCCGCCGAGCTGCACGCGGGACACCTCCTTGAAGTCCGGCAGCGTCACCTGGCGGGAGTACGGCACGAAGCTACGCGGGGTGCCCTCGTAGGCGCCGCGCAGGGTCTTGTTGGCGATGTTCTCCAGGATGAACGGGAAGTCGTCCGTGGAGTGCAGCGCCATGACGGCGATCTCGCCCGGGGTGCGGCCCCGGGTGTTGACGCCGGCCGCGGCCAGGCACTCGCGGGCGATGTCCAGCGCGCGCATGCCGCGGTAGTTGCGGGCGGCGTCGTCCAGCTGGTGGGCGGACGGCTGGGCGCGGTGCAGCATGGCCGTGGCCATGCCGGTACGCATGGTGTCGCGCTGGTCCCGGGTGATCTCCACGCGCCCGCCGCCGGCGATGGGCTCCTGGTCGTCGCCGAGCTTGTCCAGCAGCTTGGCGCGGGCCTGCTCGGCGGTGCATTCGAGGTTGTCCAGGCAGGATTCCTCGACCTCGGCGACGCCGTCGTGCT
The DNA here is from genome assembly GCF_023145115.1 of Algiphilus sp. Taxonomy (NCBI): domain Bacteria; kingdom Pseudomonadati; phylum Pseudomonadota; class Gammaproteobacteria; order Nevskiales; family Algiphilaceae; genus Algiphilus; species Algiphilus sp. The sequence continues at coordinate 21,083 of NZ_JAGLEJ010000034.1, read as the reverse complement.
CGCGGAACGGCCGGAACACGGCGCGGATGTTGTTGCGGCGGGTGGACTCGGCGGCGCGGAAGGCAGCGTGCGGGTCATCGCCGCCGCCGGCCGCCGGCGCGGGCTGCGCGGGCTTGGTGGCGGCGGCGACGATGTCGTCATCCTCGGCGTCCGCCGACAGGTTGAAGTGCGTGACGAGCTGGGCGCGGGCGGCTGCCTCGTCGGCGTCCGCCGAGAGCTTGATGCCGTGCGCGCGGGCAAGAGACTTCCACATGATGGTGTCCTCGTTGGTTGGTTCGGGGGTGGTGGGGCGTTGCCGCTTGGAGGCGGCGGGCTTCAAGGCGCCTTCGGGTACGCCCCGAACAGCGCGGAACGGACGCGAGGTGGCGTGCGCGGCGATGTCCAGCTCGTCGTCGATCTCGTCGACAAAGCCGGCGTCGCGGGCTTCCTCCGCGGAGTAGTAGTGGTCCTCGCCGTCGGTCAGCAGGCCCATGACCGTGTCGCGCGAGTCGGCGCCGGTGTGCTTGATATACGCCTCGGTCATCGACTCGGCGTAGCCGTCGAGCACATCGGCCGTCATCCGCAGTTCGCGGCTGTTGCCCAGTGCGATGACCCACGGCGCGTGCACCATGAAGCGGCCGCTGGCGCTCATGCGCACCTGCTGGCCACCCATCGCGATGAGGCTGGCGATGCTGTAGGCCACGCCGTCGATGTGCGTGGTGACGGCGCCCTCATACCGGCGCAGGGCGCTGAAGATCGCCAGGCCGTCGGCGACGCTGCCGCCGAAGCTGTTGATGCGCACGTCCAGCTCGTCCGCGTCCAGCTCGGAGAGCGTGGCGACCAGGTCGCGCGCGGCGACGGTGTCGCCGAAGATGCTGTCGCCGATGTCGCCGTAGATGAGCACCTCGGCGCGGGCGCCGTCGTCGAGGTCACCGCGCGGCGCCAGCGCGTACGCCTGCCACCAGTCGCCATGCGCGACCGGCATGCGGCGGGCGCCGCCGCCATCGTTGAGTGCCAGCGGCTGGCGCACACCGCTGGCGCGGGCCGCGCTGGTGATGTCCGCCAGGCTGGCGCCGGCGTCGAGGCCCAGACACTGCATCACGGCTAGACGGGCATCGCCGTCGCTGGCGCTGGCGGACAGCGGGAGCTTCAGGGCCTGCGCGAGTTGCTTCCAGTTCATGCGGCTACCTTTTTCGCGGCCGCGCTGCGCTTGGCAGCGGACTTGCGCGCGGCCCGCTTGCGCGGGGCACGCTGCCGTGCGGCCGTGTCGTCGGGGTTGTTCGGGTCGCCGCCGTCGGCGCTGTCGTCCTGCTGGCCCGCGCCGGCATCGGCGGCGCCGCCGGGCAGCGCGCGGTTGCCGGCGTCGGATTCGAGCACCACGCCTTCCTCGCGGGCGCGCCTGTTCTCCTTCGCCTTCTCGGCGAGCACGTCCTCGAAACGGCGGCCGCGCTCGCTGATGACCTGCGTGAGGCTCTTGACGCCCACGCGCGTCTGCATGCGGATGCCCTGCGCTTCCTTGTAGGGGTCGATCCACGGCATGGCCGGGCCGCGGAAGTCGGCCTGCGCGACGGTTTCGATGCGCACGTCCTCCGGCACTTCGATGAGCCCGGCGGCGATGGCGGCAAACACGAACTCGCGCCAGCACGGATCGACGAAATGCGCGACGAAGCGCGCGGTCATCATTTCGTAGCCGGACTGCTGCTCGACCAGCTCCTGGCGCTGCGCGCTGTAGGTGCCGTCGTAGTCGCGCGCGAGGCTGCTGTAGCTGATGTCCAGCCCGGCGGCGGCGGCGCGCAGCTGGCCGATGCGGAACTGCACCAGCTCGGGGTTCGGGCGGTTGGGCGATTCGGTGTGGAGCTTCTCGCCGGGCAGCAGGTTGTCGAGGTTGGCGCCGGGGTAGATGCTGAGGTCGCGGTCGTCCTCGCCGTCGTCGTCGCCGATCTGCGGCGGCTTCCACCCCTGGATGTTCGGGTCGCGCTCGATCCAGTTGAAGATCCTCGCGGCGCAGCGGCCGGCGATACGCTCGGATTCCTCCAGGTCCTTGATGTCCGCGAAGCGCGTCATGCTGCTGGCGAGCACGGACACGCCGCGCAGGCCGCTGATGCGCTTGCGCATCGCCAGGTGGATCATGTTGGCGGCGGGGACGCTCTTGAGGTCGTTGAGGTCCCGCGGCTGATCCTCGCCGGGGTGCACCTTGTGCACCCAATAGCGCACCGGGCGGCCCCAGCTGTTGCGCTCGATGCCCTCGCGGATCAGCGGCTGGTCGCTGGTGTAGTGCAGCGGGACGTGGTCGGACTCCAGCAGCTCCACGGAGTACGGCACGCGGCCGCCGTGCGGCGCGCGCCGGCTGGTGCCGCGTACGTGCTGCGCGAACATTTCGCCGTCGCGCAGCCACGACCGGCAGCCCAGCTGCTGGGCCTCGACCCAGTCCATGGTCTGCGTGACCTCGGGCGTGCGCGCCCACTCGCGATGCAGCTGCAGCAGCTCGCGCGCGAACTCGGCGTGAATCGTCCCGTCGTCACGCATCGGCTGCGGCTCGATGCCGATGCCGTTGGGCCCGACGATGTTGCGCACCATCACGGACAGCGCGCCGTCGACGATGTCGTGGTTGCGCTCCAGGTCACGCGCCTGGCTGCGCAGCACGGCGCCATCGCGGCGCACGTTCACGTCGCCGGCGGCGTCGCGCTTGTAGGGCTTGCGCTGCTTCGTCGTGCGCGCGCCTTCGTAGCGCGCGCGCACCGCGTTGCGCTCGCGGGCGCGGCGGCGATGCTCGCCCAGGTCGGGATCGATGACGGCCACGACCTCGTCCGCGAATCGGCCCACCGAGCCCAGCGCGCTGCTGGTGCGGTCGGCGAGCGCGGTATCGACACCGAGCGCCCGGTCGGCGAACTGCAGCGCGGTGTCGAGCAGGCCCATGCGTCAGCCCTCGCCGTCGCAGTAGGGGTCCGGCAGATGCGCCACGCCGAAGCGGCGCGGGCCGCGGCGGGCGGCGCGGTTCTGCTGCACGGCGAGCTGCGATTCGAGCTGGTCGATGGCGGCGCGGATCTCGGAGAGGTCCGCCATGCGCAGCGAGCGACCGCCGAAGCGGACCTCCTGTCCGTTCAGGACCTTCGCTTCGGCGTCCTTGTACGCCTGCAGTCGCTGTGCGGTATCGCTGCTCATGCGGGGCACGCTAGGCCCCGCTTAGTCCACCGTCGTGGTCAGCCGTGGACTTTCTGCAGGCGGACTACTTGATGCCCAGCCAGTAGACGATGGCGGCGATGACCACGCCGCAGCTGATCGTCACCAGGCCGCCGGCCAGCATCCACAGCCCGCGGCTGTTGTTGCTGACGGTGGATTCCAGCCGCGCGACGCGCTCGGGCAGCAGGGTGAGCTCCTTGATGGCGCCGCTGAGGTCCTCGACCGATTCCCGGAACCCGCTGACCATTTCGCGCAGGGACGCGCGCTCGCCGTAGCTGGTGCGGTCCTCATCCTCCAGCTTGCCGATGCGCTTGAAGGCGCGGCGGACGCTGGCCTTCAGCTCCGCTTGCTCGGCCACGCTGCTCTGCAGGCTATGCACGCGCTCGTCGAGATTGCGCAGCCGGCGGTCGAGGCGCTCCTCCAGCTGCACGAAGCGGTATTCCAGCGGGCTGGCGGGCGTGCCGTGCATGTCGGGCTGCGGGTCACCACGGGCGGCGTCTACGGCGTCGTCAAGGCTCATCGCGCTCGGCGTCGGGTGCGGGTGTCGGGTCTGCCAGTGCCGCGCGTGCCGCCGCCTTGTCGCTCTCGCACGTCTGCACGGCGGCGCCCAGCTCGGCACGGTGCAGCAGCGCGTCGCGGTAGGTGGTGACCGCGCGCTCAGGCATCGGGCGGGCCTGCAGCGTCGGCGGCACGGGGCACGTCGCGGGCACGCGCACGATCTGCGGCGGGCGCTCCGGGCAGCTGCCGCAGGCGCTCAGGAACAGGGCGATCAAGGCAGCCGTCATCGGGGCTGCGGCGTATGCGGTCTTGGACATGCCGGGTGGCCTCCCGCAGCTGCGTCAGATGCTCGCGCTGCGCGGTGATGGCGGCGGACAGGGCGTCCAGCCGCTGCAGGGTTTCGTTGGTGGCCTGCGTCGCCTCTGCCAGCGCCTGGCGGGCCTGCTTCTCTCCGTCGCGCGCGCGGGCCTCGCGCTCCCGCGCGGTCTCGAGCCGGGCTTCGGCGGTGTCGGACTGCACATGCTGGATGTAGCCCCACACGCCGGCGGCGGCCGCGAGCAGCGCGGCCAGGCCGTACACCTTCAGCGCGCCGGGCACGACACGCCCCCACCCCACGATGCATAGCGGGACTGCAGCACGAGCAGGATGCGGCGCGGGTAGCCGCGGTTCTCATCGACCGCCCACTCTGCGCGGCGCGGGTCCGGGTGGTCGGCCACGTGCCCCCACCAGCGCTCGGGATCGCAGCCCGGGCATGCCGGCTGCGCGCGGCAGTGCGCGCGGTCGCGCATCGTCCAGCCCTGCCCGCCGTTGTAGGCGGCGAGCGTGAACGCCCATTGATCACACAGCGTGGCCGCCGGCGCGCCGTAGCGGTCGAACAGCCAGCGGTCATAGCGTGCCATGGCGCGGATGGCCCACTGCGCGTTGAATGGCGCGGCACCGCCGAGCGCCGGCCAGCGCTCGGCGACCCACTCGGCGGTGGCGGGCACGAACTGCGCCAGACCGTCGGCGTAGGGCGACTGCGCGTCCGGCCGCCAGGCCGACTCCTGATGGATCTGCGCCGCCATGACCGCCACCGGCGCCTGCATGCCCCACGCGGCGCGCGCCTCGCGGGTGAGGTCGGCGCGGTATTCGAGGGCGGCGCGGGGTGGACCGGACGCCGCGCACGTCGCCATGCCAATCGCCAGCAACATGAGGACGAGCCCGGCGAGGATGGCGATATGCAGCAACACCGCACGCGCCCCGGAAGGGCCGCTGCGCGTGCATTCCAGCGGGTCGACCGGCATCGGCGGCGGGCGCCAGGCGTTCTCCGGATTCTGGTGGCGTGGGGCGGTCACCTCACAACCCCATCGTCACGCCGATCATGGCCGCCGCCACGACAATGGCGCGGCGGATCATCGCCGCGGCGCCGAGCAGCGCCCCCCCGTACTCGACGCGGCGGTCCCCAACCGACACCGCCGTGTAGTCGCGCTGCACGTCCACCGACCCGGTGCGTGGCGGCAACAGCATGTGCGGCCGCGCATGCGGAAACAGCGCGCGGTCCAGCCAGTAGCCCGCGCACCCGGCAACGCTCACCAGCGCCAGCTTGTAGACCACGACCGGCAGATTGCCGGGCGCCACCACGGCCACCGCGGCCAGCAGGCCGAGGGATATGAGGACGAGCGGCCAGAGACGGGGCGGCTTGATGGGCATGGCGTTCTCTCCGATTGGTCACTGCAGGCAGTTGCCCGCAGCCTGCCCCGACCAGCGTCCACCGTCGTGGTCAGCCGTGGACTTTCGGGGCGTCGCCCTCGCGCACCGGCCCGGCCTTGAGCGCCGCCCGGAACTCGGCGAGCCGCTGCTCCGCCACGTCGGGCCCGAGGCGCGCGTGCATGTCGGCGATGTGCCGCTCGCGCGCGTCGTCGTCCATGGCCATGAGCGCGCGGGCGGCGCTGTAGCGCAGGTGGTGTTCGTAGGCGTCCCGGTCAACCGTCATCACGCAGGCCCGGGTCCAGTCTGGAGGCGCCCCATAACGCCGACGTGTAGCAGGCAACAAACACACACGGCCAGAGCCACAAGGGCGCGTCCGCGCAGTACATCCCGACCACCACTATGGCGATCCCCGCCAGCCCGATATTGCTGATGGTGGCGCGCACTGATGCGTTGATCGTATGGCGCGCCATGTCACCGCTCCGCCGAGGCGGCCGCACGCTCCTTCTGGCGCGACGGGTGGTAGTTGTAGGCCGTGCTCTTGCTGCACTCGTTGCGCCGCATGACATCCGCCAGCTTGTACCCGGCATTCCAGTCGGCGGCGATGGCTTCGCCGTCCACCTTCGGGCCCGCAGGCACGCAGAGGCGCTGCCCGGCGCAGCTGGCCTTGACGTGCTCGATGAGCGCATCGGCGCACTGGAACGCCATGCCGGAGGGCGGCTGCTCCATCGTCTGGCGGATGATGGCGGCGAACTGGTCGCGGAACTCGCGGACGGCGTCGTCGTCCAGGGGGCGGTCGATGGCCATGCTATTTCCTCGGGTCCAATGGTTTGTTGCCGGCGTCGTACACGCCGCGTACCAGCTGATATCCAGAGCGCGCCGACCGGATGAACAACGAGAGACCCTCCGGGGTGGGCCATGGCCGCCGCAAGCTCACGCCATAATCGATGAGCCCCCGGCTGCACGCGCGCTCAACAGCCCGCAGGCAGACCTTGTGCGACTCCTCCGTGACGTACTCCAGGTACTCGATAGCACTCGTGCCCGACCCTCGAAACGAGGATACGAGCGCGGCCTGCACAACCATTGCGTCATTTATGTGCTTCGTCGCCATCACACTCTCCATTTGTTGAACCCGTCATTGCGGCGACCCTTGCGCTTGGGCGTGACGGTTTCGGGGGGCGGTGCGGGTTGCGGGGCGGCTGCCTGCTCCGCCTCGGGATCGGGTTTCGTGCCGGGCTGCAGCTGCTTCTCCAGCGCGCGCCAGTCGCGCTCGCGCAGGGCGTGCACGCGCAGCGCGGGGTGGTGGGAGGCGGCGCAGGCGTAGGACCAGGTGTCCATGCCTTCCGCGCGCCGGCCGCGGCGCTGCACCCACTTGTTGCGGTCGGCGTCGAACACCTTGCCGAGCATCTGGACGTAGTAGTCCTCGGGCAGCTGGTCGCTGAAATGGATCATGCGGTCGGCCGGAGCCGCTTCCTTGTCGGCCATGAGCCGGTTCAGCAGCGTGTGCTTGGCGGTGTCCGAGCCCACCTGCCACAGCGCCACGCCGCCCTTGATGACCTTGCCGGCGTGGTTCACATCCACATGCGAGGGCCGGCCGGCGAGGATCGGGCGGTTCGGGGTGTTGGCGCCCTTGATGGCGATGACGCGGCGGGCCGGTTCGCTGCGCACCCAGCCGTAGACTTCGTGCGTGTAGTGACCGCCGGAGTCCACGGCGGTGGCCTCGACGTACATGCGCTTGCCCCAGGCGTTCTCCAGCGGGCGGTTCAGGTATTCCGCCAGCCAGCGCCACGTGGCCGGGTCACCGGGTGAGTGCGGGTATTCCAGCCAGTCCAGCGCCCAGCAGCGCTCTCCCCTACCCCAGCCGACGAGCTGGACGGCCAGGCGGTCGTCCTGCGTGTCCACCCCGGCGGTGATGATCAGGCAGCCGCCCGGGATCTCGCGCAGGCCATAGGGCTCGGCGCGGTTCTGCAGCTCGCGTGGCTGCACGTCGCGCGAGCGGTCTTCCCACGTTTCGCCCAGCGCGGTGTTGATGAAGCGCTGCAGCTTCGGCGGGTCGTTCTGCGCGCTCTTGAACTGGCGCACCAGCTCGCCCCAGGTGTAGCCCAGGCCCGGCGGCGCGTAGAGGCCGTTGATGTGGTAGCCACGAACCAGGTGCGAGCGCTCCGGGTGCTTCGGCACCCACTCGCCCGCGGCGAGCATCGCTTCCTTGTGGTGTTCTTCGATGACGCCACCGCACTCGACGCACATGTAGATCGGGTGGTCCGGGTCTACCTGCCAATCGAGATTTCCCCACTCGAATGTGATGCCCTCGCCGCAGTGCGGGCACGGCATGTAGTAGTGCCGCTGGTCGCTCTCGTTGTACTCGTCCTCTATGCGGCTGGCGTCCTTCACCGTCGGGGTGCTGACGAGCAGATGCTTTCGCCGGCGAAAGTTCTGCGTGCGCTGGTCGATGAGGCCGATGGTGTCGCCCTCCTTCGGCAGCTCCCACGGGAAGCGGTCGACCTCGTCGGACAGCACCCACTTGATGGGCATGGATGCCAGCGATGCGGCACTGTTGGCGCCGCCGAGCACCAGCAGGCCGTCGCCCGGAAAATCCTTGATGTCCTGCCGGTTCTTGCCGTCCCGGCGCCGGTCGCGCACCAGGTCCGCGAGCACGTCGGTCTCGGTCAGCAACGGGTTGAGGCGCTGGATGCTCCAGCGCTCGCGCACTTCGATGGTGGGCACCACCACCAGCATCGGGCAGGGCGCGTGGTGCATCGCGTAGCCGATCCAGTTGAGCCCGACCTCGGTCCCGCCCACCTGCGCCGATTTCATCATGACCACGCGCGACACCGGGCTGGACTCGCTGAGGCAGTCCATGATCTCGCGCAGGTACGGCGTGCGGCTGGTGCGCCAGCGGCCCTTCGCGCTGGACGCCTTGCCGGACAGCCAGCGGTGCGCATCCGACCACTGGCTGAGGGTGAGTTTCTTCCGCGGCGCGCAGTTGCCGGCTACCGCGGACAGCAGCGTGCTGTAACCGTCCGCGAATCCCAGCCCCTCCGCCATGCGCAGGTCGTCAGGCATCGCCCTGCTCCGCTTCCCGCACCAGCCGCTTGAGCTGCTCGCTGATGTCCTGCAGGACGTCGGTCATCGCCTCGTCGATGAAAGCGAGGCACTGTTCGGTGTCCGGCGTGCCGGCGACCTTCGAAGCAAGCTGCTCGGACACGTTCTCGTGCGCCGAGCGGATGGCCGCACCGATGTCCGCCCCACCGCGCTTCAGGTGCTCGACCGAGCAGAGCGCGCCGATCGTCTTTTCGTACTCCGCCTTCGCGGTCAGCGCCTGGTAGTGCTCCTTCGCCGCCCGCGCCTTCTGATAGTCGTGGTCGGCTCGCGGTTCCTCGCCATCGTCCGCAGCCGCCGACGGCTCGCCGTCATGCCCCTGTCGCTGCGCTTCCTCGTCGCGGTACTGCTCCCAGCGCTGCGCGACCTGATCCTTGTCGGGGCTGCGCGTGGCTTCGATGCGGGCCAGGCTTTCCCGCACGTTGATGCGCTTGCCGTCGGTGGCCATGACCAGGCGCCCGTCGTTCCGGAGCCGCGTGACGTAGCTCGGCTGGCAGCCGATGATGTGGGCGAAGTCGCGCACCCCGACCGGCCAGGTGATGCCGGCGGTGGCTTCGGCGCGCTTGTCCGGGTCCCGGGTGCTGGCAATCCGCTCGCGACTGGCTTCCGGGTACAGCGCCTCGCCGTCGTCGGTCAGCACCAGGCGATTGCAGGCGCGCAGGCGCTTGACGAATGCCAGCTTCCAGCCCTCCAGGGCGGCGAATGCTTCCAGCGTCACCGGCTGTTCCGTCATCCCCCTACCTCTCGATTTTTACGAAACAGGCGGGAATGGGAAGTGCGCGCGCGCGACACCGCGCACGCCGCCCCGCACGCCGGAAACGCCCGCCGGGCGGCGGCTGTGCGCAGCGTGCGCAGTGTGCGCGGGTCACGCACGCGCGGGGGCGCGAGCGGGCGCACTCGCGCCCGCATGTGCGCACCCGTGCGCGCTGCGCTGCGCACGTCGCGCACGTCGTTTGCAATCAATCGGTTACGGCGCGCTGGGGCGCACGCCACTGCGCACGGGATCGCGCACGTCCGCACGCTAGTCACTGGACTGCTCCCGGTAGTCGCGAGCGGCGGATCGGAAGCGGTCGACGCACTGGCCGAGCCACGCCTGCTCGGTCGCGAACGCGTCGCGATCCTTGTCGCTGAGCAGCCAGATCAGGTGCGGGCCCATGACCCGGGTGCCGCCGACAATGTAGCGCTTGCGCGCTTCCTCGATGCTGTGCCGGAGTCGCAGGGTGTCGCGCAGCCGCTTCATCGGCGCCGGCCGAGCGCCCGTGCGGTTGCACCAGGTGCGGTACACGTCGTACACGTCCTGCGAGAGGCCCGGCACGAACGGGATGCCGCCGATGTTGCCCGCCCGCAGCTCGAGATAGAACTCGCTGGTGGAGTCGCGCGATGCGGCGATGAGGTCGGATCGCGCGCGGCTTTCCGGCGGCAGCGTGCCGTTGGTGAAGTCGCCCAGCTCGATGTTCAGCAGGTGGTCGTGCAGGGCTTCGATGCCGCCGTTGCGCATCTCGTCGAGCACGTCGGCGTAGAACTGCTGATCGAGCTTCGCCGGCGTCCAGATCACCGCGTGCCGCCGGTCGTCCTCTTCCAGCACCACCGGCATGATCTCGTTGCTCAGGAAGATGATGTTGACGTGGTTGCGTTCCTCGTACGCCCCCATGTGCTTCGGGTTGATCCGAATCCAGTCCCCGGTGATGAAGTTCTTCAGCTTGTTCTTGACGTGGTACAGGTCGGACCGCGCGACGACCTCGTCCGCGATCAGGAACAGCTTGCGGGACGCCCAGTCGTTGAACTTATCCTCGACGGCCTCCTGGGTGATCATCCGGCCGTACTCGCCGTAGATCGCCATGACCGCCTCGAAGAACATGTTCTTGCCGGCGCCCTGCGGACCGTGAACGACGAGCGTGGTCTTCATCTTGGCGCCGGGATGCTGCAGCGGGTACGCCAGCCACCGCAGCACCCAGTCGAACAGGGTGGTGGCGTGCGGGTCGTTGCTGCACATGTGCTGCAGCAGCTCCAGCAGCATGTCGCAATTGCCGCGGCGCGGACGCGTGGGCCAGCCGCCCCACAGGTTGCAGGTGATCGTCGCATCCGTCTCGGTCGGATCGAATCCGACCTCGCGCTTGCGCACGATGCGCCGCTCCGGCGATTCCGACCAGTCGCGGTGCAGGTCGCGCGTCAGGCAGGCGTCACGCATATCCGAGAGCGGCAGCAGGCAGTGCTCCTGTGCGTCGAACACGGCGCCACCCTGCCCGTACACCAGCGCGTAGCGCTCCAGCAGCTCGTCGAGCGAATCAATCGGCCGCAGCGCCGCATCCCCGCCCCCCGTGGTGGGATGTTCCGCGCGTTCGCGAGGCGACCATCCGAGATCCCGCAAGCGCTGAGACACCTGAGCCTCTACCGTGGGCAGGGTCTCGACGGCGTGGAGGTCGTTGAAGTCGGTCAGCTTCTGTCCGCGCTCCAGGAACAGGGCAACGCGTGCGGCGTCGTCGGTGAAGCGGGGCCGAATCCACGCGCCGCCGACGGCGAGCGCTGCCTCGCTCGCACGAGCCGCGCCGGTGTTCTGCTTCTTGTGCCGCTCTCCGCAGTGCGGGCACGTCTCGGGATGGGCCGCCAGATCCACGCGCCCCTTGCACGAGTGGCACTTCGCGAACTGGTCGTCGTCAGCGCACACCAGGATGCGGGCGCGCTTGTACCGGCGCCGCAGCGCCTTCGCGACCGGCATGAGGTTGCCGGCGTTGAACGCCACCGCCACCGGCAGGCCGGTGGCCACCCGCAGCGAACGCGCGGTGGCGTACCCCTCGACGACCAGGATGATCCAGTCCGGGGCACCGAGCAGGCACATGTTCCCCTTCATCGCCAGGCCGCGCGGCCAGAAATCCTTTTCCGGCCGGCCGCGCTGCTCCGCCGCGTCCGGCAGGCGGTACACCTGCAGGCCGACGACCCTGCCGCCGACCTCGTGCACCGGCACCAGCATCGACCCCGAGTCGGTGAACTTCACGCCCTCCGGACTGATCTGCTTCTTCCGCAGGTACGGGTGATCGCCCTCGCTGGACTGCCGCGCCCACACCCGCCGCGCCCGGTCGGCTGCCTCCTTCGCTTCCCGGGCGCGCGCCGCTTCGATACGCCGGGAGTCCTGTCGCTGCTGCTCCTTCAGGGCGGCCCGCTGCTCCGGGCTCATCGGCTTGCCCTTCGGCGCGATCCGTTGGGCCCCGTTGTCGTCGCCGCGCCAGACACCGCAGCTGCCAACGAGCATCGTCTCGCCGGCACCACCGTGCAGCTCGTGGAGGATGTACCAGCCCTTCTTCTCTCGGCCCTCCCCCTCGACCTGGCACCGGACCATGCGACCGATGCCGAGCTCGGAAACGATCAGCCCCGCGCCGCGCAGCTGGTCGAGGACCGCGTCATAGTTCTCCCAGCTCACGCGGCACCCCTGTTCACTAACCCGAGCGCCCGCCAGCTAGCGGAATTTTGCGCCTCTTGCCACCCGCAAGAGGGGCCGGCCGGGGGAGGACCCGCTCTCTGGCCCTCGTTCGATCGTCGGGCGCGCTCCCACGTGACGCGGCGCGCGAATCGAGCGCGTGACAACTCTCCCGGGGAGATGGGGCGCGCGCTCATCGCTGGACGTAGTGCGCGGACTTGCGCTCGTGGACGGACTGGCAGCCGACGCACCGCGTGGCCGACGGCAGGCGCTCGCGCCGCACCACCGGGATCAGCCCGCCGCAGTCCTCACAGAACGGGTCTTCGGCGGGCGCTGCGTTCGACGCTTCCAGCGTCCGGGCCAGTGCCGCATCGCGCGCTTCCTCGGCGAGCTGGTTCGCTCGGTCAATGGCGTCAGCCATTGGAGCGTCCCGGCTCGTCGTAGTCGCACCGATCACAGATGAGCGCGATCACGGATTCAATCTGCGCCTGCTGATTGCGCAGGGCGCGGACGGCCGCGGGCGCATCCTTCGCATCGCCCACGTCATAGCGGCCATCGGCCAGCATCCTCGCCATCACGGCGGTGGACTGCGCCGCACCGTCGGCGATGGCCGAGACCGACGACAGATCCGCCACTGCGCCCGCGTCCACGTCGGGCACGCTCGCGCCCAGGAAACCGAACCGCCGTGCGATCGCACGCGCGCACTGCATGCCGTAGGGCGCGGGCAGCGCGGCTATCCACGCCTCCAGCAGCTCCAGCGGGAAGTGCAGGCTGCCATCCATGTAGCGGTTCACGCGCTTGCGCGCCTTGTCCACCGCAGCCAGGTAGGCATCCGCCTTGCCGGCCTCGTCCAGTGCCTCGAGGTCCGGCATGTCGATGGACCGCATCTCGGCGGGCACCAGCTGCAGGTAGGCCCGCGCCAGGTGCTTGGCGAACACCACATCGGACAGCGGCGTCATCTGCTTTGCCAGCTCCAGATGCGCCACACACACGTCCTGCAGCCGGGGCGGCAGTCCATCGGCGGACGTTGCGGGCACGCGGTAGCCCGGCGACGCTTCAGTCATGGTGTGTCTCCTCGCAAATGCCGGGCAGCAACGGCAGGCTCGTCAGGACCAGAGCGTTGGCTGGCACTGGCGACTGCCCGTCCCACTCGTCGACTACGCACGAGCACCCGAACATCCGCCGCAATGCCTCCGCATTGCGGGACTTGCCGCAACCAGCCGGCGCGCTCAGGATGACGGGCTGACCCGTTGTTTCTGCACAATCAGTCATGGCCGAACTCCGACAGACGCATTTCCCCTACTGCCTCTTGCGCGAGCCAGACGGGACCTACGTGGTGGTGAACCGCCGGTACAAGCCCATCGGCTTCTGTACCGACGAATGGATCGACTACGGCGCGCACCCGGTGCGCACCACACGCAAGCTCTCGCGGGCGGCTGCCGCCAAGCTCGACTGCGATGGACGCACCGGGGGCGACCGCATTTACCTCTACAACGACGGCTGTATCCCCACCTCCAGCGCACAACACATGCAGAGCTATCTCGAAAGGCTCGCTGTGCTGATGCGCGTCAGGCTGGAGTCCGCCTCGGAATAGGAAGCGGCCGCCGCAAGGGGTCGGCGGCCGAAGGGCGCTCCACGATTGCGCGTGGAGGCAGGCGACCTGCGGCGGTACGATGCGGATGCCAGTCACAACACCGCCCTCCGGAGGCCTTCGATGGAAAACCCCACGAGCGACGACGCGCTCAGGCAGATCAACCTCGTGGCAACACGCCTGTTCGTCCTGCAACGCGCCATCGCCTCGCTCATCAGGACACACCCCGACCCAGAAGCCTTCGCGCAGCAATTCGCAGACGACACGTCCAGCGCACAGCTCGGCTACCTGCAGATACCCGAGGGCAACCCCGAATACCGAGCGCTCGCCACATCCTTTGCAGGCGAGTTGCTGGGCGTGGCGCAGGACGAGACAAGGCGGAGAAGCTACGGACCAGATTGATCCGCCCGCACAACCGATCAGCGCGGGACAACCCCGCGCCGAAATCAACGGGCGAGCCATCGGCATTGCGCGGTACCACGATGCCGGCCTCCGCCAGGCGCCCGTCGCGCTCCATAGCCTCGACATCAGCCCAGCACTCCGCTGTCCCCAGCAGCTCAATGGCACGCTGGTGCTTCGCGATCGGGCTCACCGCGTCTGATCGATCCATGACAGGCGACCTGGCTCGTTTCGGAATAGGAAGCGGCCGCCAAGGGGGTGGCGGCCGAAGGTGTTGCGCCCAGGAGAGGAAGGGACGGGCGCATGCGAACGTTCATCGCGCGACGGCATCAGGCGACACGATCCTCGACCGGCGCGACGCCGTAGTAGTCGGGGCGCAGTTCCCAACGCGTGACCCGCCCATCGAGCAGATCCTCGATCTGGGTCGCCCTGCCCGGGGGCACGGGCCGGCGCCCCGACACCCACTGACACACGGTCGGAGAGGTCACACCCAATCGCTTGGCGGCCTTCGCCGGCCCGCCAAGCAACCCGACCGCAGATTCGATTGGGGTAGACATGGCGGCAATAGTAGGCATTGCCTACCATGTTTTGCAACAGGCATTGCCTAATTCGCCGCGTGCCGCCGATTCTTAGGCAATGCTAAAGGGTGAGGAACTGGCGGCTGCGCTCCGTACCGCAATGGAGAAGAAGGGCGTACGGAACATCGACCTCGCCAACGAGTTCAAGGTCCGCCCATCCACCGTGAGCAAGGACTGGCGCAAGCTCGGGCGCATTGGCAAGCACCATATCGACCACCTGGTCTCGTTCTTCTCCGACACCGTATCGCCATCCCATTGGGGGCTGTCCGACTGGGGGCCTGCCGTCAACGAGCCCGGGGCCGAGTACGTCACTGTCCGGATACCCCGGGCGAAGTGGGAACAGTTTGAGCTATTCCTGCAGGCCGAACAGGAGGCAGAAACGAGCCCTCCGCGCGAGCCGGAGTCGGAGCACCCGCACAACGCCAACGACACCAACAACGCGTAGCACACGGTGGTCAGATGGCAAGGGATAGAGGCGACACGCGTCCAGCCACCGACCGGCAGCGGGATTACGCCACCAAACTTGGCCTGACGTTCCCGGAGGACATCACCCTCGGGGAAATGTCGCAGCTGCTCGACAGCCGGCTCGAAGGCGACAGGCGCGCCAAGCCGGAGCACTTCCGGTGGGCCAACGCATTCGGGGTGAGCTACACCCGATTCATGGGCAAGCGCGCACTCTTCTACGCCATCATTGACGCCGCCGACGAATCAGGAGCGCGAGATCTGTGTCGGTGGTTCGCGTTCCGCGTCTGCCGTGACCAGCAACGCCGCGCGAGCGTGCCGCTCATTAAGCAGCCGGACGGCAGCGCCTTGCGGACGATCGCGGCCGCGCTCGCGGACGACGAGCGCACGGTGCGCTCAATAGAGCGCGCCGCCGAAACCGACCCCTTCATCTGGTGGGGCACGTTCACCACCGACGACGGGCGCATCATCGAAGGCGGAAGCCGCAATACCATTGCCTACAAGGCCGCGGCCAACCTCATCCGCCAAGAGGGGCTCTTGCACGAACGGCCGCCCCCAGACGCGCACCCCCGCAAGCCGGAAGCGCGCCCCACCCCGGCAACCGACAATGATGGCTGGGTTCTCGATAGAACCGCCCGCATCGACAGGGCAACAGCGCCCCCGAAGCGAGCGCGACGGAAGCCCACACCAGTCAGCAGCGAAACGCGCGGGCGACGGCGGGACCGCATGATCGTCGTGGGGATCGGGGTGCTCGCAATCTTCTACCTGATCTTCTTGCTCTAACCACAGCGCGCCGCCGGCATCAGCGGCGTTAGGCATTGCCTATTGACAAAAGTATTAGGCATTGCCTACGCTCTCCCCGACCTCATCGGAGAGAGCCATGCTCCATTCGCGATTCACCAGCGATACCAGCCTCCCGGACGCCCAAACCCCGGGCCTGGACGCCTACCTCCGCCACCCCCGCCGCGCCGAGCTGATCCAGCGCCATTACAGCGCGCCCGCCATCCTCCGGTGCGCCGACCCGGAGACGCTCACCGCGTGCCCCAACTTCCTGCAGCTGTACAGCCTCGCCATCCACCACCAGCGCGCGGCCTTCCTCGCGCGGGAGCGTGGTGACGAGGTAGCGCGGGAGCACGCAGCGCGCACCGCCGCGGCCGCGCGGGCCTTTGCGGATCGGGTGCGGGACCGCCGCAGCCAGGCAACGGAGCGTGCGGCATGAATTGGCTCGACGGCCTTCTGGCCTGGCTGACCCCGGCGCGTGCATCGCGTCGTCGCAGTGGCGCGGAATCGGTGGCGCGATGGGCGAGCCGCAAGCGGCTTGCATCCGCCCCGGTCTGCGGCGGCGTCACCATCCGCTGCGAGTTCGACGAGGACGAGTTTCGGCACCACTTTGCCCGCTACATGGCCGGGGACATCGACTGGATTCCCGGGCCGCGCACGGGGCCGCTGCCTACCTCCCTGTATCCGCGACACGCCTGGCACGAGCGAATCGACGAGGCGCCCCGGCCGACGATCTGTTGCGTTCCGTCAAAAGAATTCATGGCGTGCGCAGAACATGCGCGCGTCCTGGGTCTCCGCGTAGACCCAGCCATGTTTCGTCATACCTGGCTTGTCTTTTGCCCCCGAGGCTGCACGGATGTAGAGCTTTGCCCCTGGCGGGAGCTCCTGCGGAAGGCTGATGTCCTTGAAGGCATCGTTGAGTATCAGGGACCGCTCTTCCGGCTCCCAACGGAGGCCGAGCAGGCGGCGGATACGGGCTTTCCTGCCAGGTGTGCAGACACCGACCTCATCGACGAACACGGGCACGCGACCGGCGTTTACCACCTGAACCCCGAAGTGTCCTTTCGGCTCCTTCTCGGCGGCGCTGGCGTGGCGGGAGGTGCGTATCACCCCGGTGCCGTCATAGACGGCCCATATGGCGGTAACCCGGAGGCGCACGCGGGAACTGTAGATCAACCAGCCGGTGTTGATGACGCCGAGTGCGAAGCCAGCGACGCCCACCCAAGCGCTCAGCCCAATCCCGTCCATCGTGTCGTTCTCGCCGGTTTTCCCGGGGATTCTACGCAGCGGCCGGCGGAGCGTGCGGCATGAGCTTCGGCCACAACCAGCATGCGCGCGCCATCCGCCAGACCCTGCCCTCCACGAAGCGGCAGCTGGAGTTCGAGGTCCGCACCGGAAAGCGCCCTGCCCTCGCTGCGCGCGAGCTGATCGCCGCGCTCGAGGACTGCGCCGCGCACCACGAAGCCCTGGCGCTGGAGCAGCGGCGCCGGGAACGCAACGACAGCGCAACGCACGCGGAGGCAGGCCGATGATGCCCGTCGTCGAGCTCATGCTGTTCCTGCACGGGCGGCACCCGGACGCGACCCCGTGCATTACCCCGGGCTGCCACCGGACCGTGCCCACCGGGCAGAAGCGTCGCCGGTGCCACCGCTGCTGCCACCAGACGCGGCGGCCGCAGCAGCGGAGGGTCGCGGCATGAGCATCCGCCTTTCGCCGGCGAAACCGCGCATCTACTACTACCCGTGCCGCTGCCGCCGGTGCGGGGCGCGCAAGACCTTCCCGCGCCACCCGGACCACTACACCCGCCGGCGCTACGCCCGCTGCCCCGCGTGCAAGGCGGACGACATGCGGCTGGACCTCTACCGCGCCACCCGGCGCGAGTCCCGGCGCACGAAGTGCCTGTGCGACCACTACCCCTTCATCCACCGCCGCGGCTCGCTGCTCTGCGCGCACGGCGTCATGGGGCGCGAGGGGTTCAGCTACTGGTCCGTGGATGCGCCGGAGCACATCGCGCGCGAACAAGAGCTGTTCGACGCATTCCTCGCCGCGCACCGCGGCGAACCCCACCAGCACCAGCGGGAGGCCGCCTGATGCCCGACAACGCAACCCCCACTAGCGCCACCACCACGCGCCTCCCCCTCACCAGCATCGACCGCGACCCGGCCCAGCCGCGCACGCTGTTCGAGGACGGGCCGCTGCACGAGCTGGCGGACAGCATTCGCGAGCACGGCATCATCCAGCCCATCGTCGTGCGGCCGGCGGATGCCGCAGATGCGCCGCGGCTGGTCGAGCCCGCGGACTACCTCATCGTCGCCGGCGAGCGGCGGTGGCGGGCTGCGCACATCGCCGGGCTGGCAGAGGTGCCGGTCATCATCCGCACCGACCTCGACGCCCAGCAGGTGATGGTGCTGCAGGTGCTGGAAAACCTGCAGCGCGAGGGCCTGACGCTGCCCGAGACCGCGCAGGGCGTGCACGCGCTGGTGGATCAGGCCGGCACCGCCAAGACCGCCGCGCAGCTCGGCAAGAGCGAAGCGTGGGTCAGCAAGCACGCCCGCATCGGCGACCTTGACCCGCGCGTGCAGCACCTGGTGGACGAGCGCGCCATCACCAGCGCCGACCTCGCCCACGACCTGCACAAGCTGCTCCGCGAGTGCGAGCGCGGCGAGAGCATGGGCATCACCTGGCTGCGCGACCGCGTCAGCAGCGCGCTGCGCGCCGCCAGCGAAGGCGGCCTGCGCCGCGCCTACGTGCGCGACCGGCTCAACCATACGGCTGAGGACATCGCCCGCCACCAGCGCGCCGAGGCCATCCGCAACGGTGAGGGCGGACCCGAGCCCGATCCGGCACCGGAGCCCGCACCGCAGACGGCACCGCCCGCCAACACCGGTGGACAGACCGGCATTGACCTGCCGCCCGCGCCCGCGCCCGCGCCCGAACCAGCGCCCGAACCAGCGCCGGCGCCCGATGCCGCCGCGACGCCGCAGAGCGCACGCCCCCGCGACGATCGCGCAGCCGCCCGCAACCAGCTTGCACACGACATGACGCCCGTCGTGGCCGACCTCATCCGCCGGCTGCTCGGCGGCATGGGCATCAAGATCGCGACGCTCTATCCCGAGATAGACACCGATCACGACGCGCTGCTGCTGGACTGCTACGACCCGGACGTAGACCCGGTCTACGTCGGCATCGACATCCCCAGCCCGAACAGCGGCCGCGAGATCCCCGCGCCCGAGGACGCCACCCTGCAGGTCGCCCTTGACCTCACCCGCGACCAGTCCGAACGCCTCACGCAGTGGGTGGAAGGCGGCGGCCTCACCCGCCAGCCAGTGGACCGCCCCGCCAACGGCGCCGAAGCCCTGACCCGCTTCATGGCCCACGCCATCCGGTCGCGCACAGGCACCAGCACCCGCGCCTGCCTGCTCCGCGCGCACTACGTCGCCTACTGCATCAACCGCGGCGTGGAACCCATCTACTCCGAATCCGCATTCACCGACGCCCTGCGCGGCGCCGGCTACCGCATGCACCGGCTCAAGACCGGGCGCGTGTTCCTCGACTGCGAGCCCGCCCAGGAGGCCCACCCATGTGCATGATCGACGACTCCGAGCCCGTGACCATGCTGTCGCGGCAAGAGCCGGTTGCCACCAAGACCCATCGCTGCACGGAATGCAGCCGAGCGATCCAGCCCGGTGAGCGCTACACCCGCGAGGCGTTCGTGCATGACGGCAGCTTCGTCCAGCACCGGACCTGCGCCCACTGCACCGTCGTGCGCGAATGGCTGGCGCGAGAGTGCGGCGGCCACGTGTTCGGCGAAGTCGGCGAGGACCTGCACGAACACGCCATCCACTACCGGCGCGTGGACCTCCTGCGCCTCTGCGTCAGCAGCCGGCGCCAGTGGCGCAACCGGGCCGGCGCGCTGATCCCCGTGCCCGAGGTGCCGCCTACCAGCGACGAGCGCGCAGCGGCATGAGCCACACCGAGCCCCACACCTGCCCCTGCGGCGCGCGCGTGGACGTGCGCATCTGCGACCGCCGCCACGGATATAGCGCCGCGTTCCACGACGCCGAGGGCCGCCAGACCATGGCCTGCCAGTGCGGCCAACCCCTGTTCCGCCTGTTCACCCAAGGCCAGCTGCGGCCGGCCGCCACCACCAGGAGTCCCACCGACATGATCGAGCTCGGCCACACCTACACCGACACCCTCACCGGATTCACCGGCATCGCCAGCGGCCACGTCCGCTACATCACCGGCTGCAACCAGGTGCTTGTCCAGCCACGCGCCTCCGGCGACCTCTCGAAGCTGCCCGAGCCGGAATGGATCGACGAGCAGCGCCTCGTCCTGACCGACGCCGAGCGCATCGAGATCGACAACGGCGACCGCCCCGGCTTCGGGCGCGAAGCGCCGAAGCGCTGAGCGTTTGCCATCCCAACGAGGAGCACACATGCAGCTGAGCATTTCCATCGAGCGCACCGGCCCGGACGGCCTAAGCATCCACATCCCCGACCTCGCCGAGCTGACAGCGTCGGACGCGCCGCAACCGGCTAGCCAACTGCCGAGCAGCCGCTACCGCCTGCTCGACGCCGGCGGCCAGCCGACCAGGGACACGCCGGTGCTGGTGCACGACACCACCACCAACCTCATCTGGACGGCCGCGGACAGCATCACCAGGGACCGCGTCAACCACACGAGGGCAACCGAAGCCGCCAGATCGCTCCGCTACATGGGTGCCGACGACTGGCGCCTGCCAACGATGCACGAGCTGCTGAGCATCGTCGACTACGGCCGCCACGAGCCGGCCATAGACACCGCCGCGTTCCGCTGTCACGCGCGTCCCTACTGGTCGTCGTCGCTCTTCGCGGGCGATTCCGGCTTCGCCTGGTTCGTCGGCTTCCACTACGGCGGCGCCAGCGTCTGCAGCCGCGACGTCGACAGCGCCTTCGTGCGTGCGGTGCGCGGCCCGGTGCGCGCGGCCAGTCAGTAATCCGCCTTTCTGCGCTTTTCAGGAGATCACCATGACCCGATTCACCAAGCTCAACGCCGAGGGCAACCCCGCGGCCACCGACGCCACCGACCACTCCGCCGTCATCGACGCCAACACCGGCCTCATGTGGGCCGCGGTGGAGCTGACCGACGAAGAGGTCGACCACTACGACGCCGAGCGCTTGGCAACCGACTGCCGCCTGCTTGGCTTCGACGACTGGCGCCTGCCGACCGTTGAAGAGCTGTTCGCCATTGGCGACCGCGCACGCGTCCGGCCGGCCATCGACACGGACGCGTTCCCCAACGCCAAGGCCGACTGGTACTGGTCGTCGTCGCTCTTCGCGGGCGATTCCGGCTTCGCCTGGATCGTCGACTTCCGCCTCGGCTACGCCGACATCTGCGGCCGCGGCTACGACTTCGCCTTCGTGCGTGCGGTGCGCGG
>NZ_JAGLEJ010000033.1 GCF_023145115.1 Algiphilus sp. | reverse complement strand
TCGTCGCTCTTCGCGGGCGATTCCGACCTCGCCTGGTTCGTCCTCTTCCGCGGCGGCGACGCCGGCTTCTACGGCCGCGTCAACGGCCTCGCCTTCGTGCGTGCGGTGCGCGGCCCGGTGCGCGCGGCCAGTCAGTAATTTGCCTTTCTGATCTTCGCCGGAGGCGCCATGCCCTTTGAACTCCCGCCCATCGTGAAACAGGCCGAGCGGTTGCTGGTGGATATCGAGGAAGCCGTCCGCCGCTTCCCGCGCTACCACAAGTACACGCACGGCGCGGAGTTGCGGACGGCCGCCATGCGCGTTACCCGCCTCACGCATCGCGCCTGGCGGGATCGGCGCCAGCAGGCGCACTGGCTGGACGAGCTGGTATGGGCGATCGACGAACTCAAGATCACCATGCAGCTCGGCCAGCGCGTGCGCGCCTACAGCAGCCTCCGGCAGTTCGAGCACATCGCCCGCCAGGCACGCCAGCTCGGCAAGCAGGCGGGCGGCTGGCGCAAGCAGCAGCACCCCAAGGGCCAGAATCCAGCGCCGCCCGCGGCGTCGGAGTGCGCCCAGACACTGAGTACCCGCACCGCCTCCGCGCAGGAGGCCACGCCATGACGAAGCCGCGCTACCCACAGGGCTGCCCGGCCGGGTCCCAAGCGTGCGGGGATGCGTCGTCGTCGCTCTTCGCGGGCGATTCCGACAACGCCTGGATCGTCAACTTCCACAACGGCAACGCCAACATCTACAACCGCGACAACGACAACGCCTTCGTGCGTGCGGTGCGCGGCCCGGTGCGCGCGGCCAGTGAGTGTCAGGGTGCCGTCAGCTTCGCCGGCCTTTACCGCGCCTGGCAGGCCGCACGGCGGCACAAGCGGCCCAGCCGCAACCAGCTCGCCTTCGAGGCCGACTGGGCAGACAACCTGCTGGCGCTGGAAGCCCGCATCACTGCCGGCACCTGGTCGCCCGCACCCAGCACCTGCTTCATCGCCAGCCGCAACAAGGCGCGCGAGATCCACGCGCCGGACTTCGGCGACCGCGTCGTGCACCACTGGCTGGTTCCCCAGCTGGAGCGCATCTTCGAGCCCGGCTTCATCCACGACAGCTACAGCAACCGCCCCGGCAAGGGCACACACGCCGCCGTCACCCGCCTGCAGCGCTTCGTGCGCCAGGTCCACAGCGGCCAGCGCGGCGGCTGGTACCTGCAGCTGGACGTCGCCAACTTCTTCAACGCCATCCACCGGCCCACCCTATGGCGAATCCTCAAGCGACGCATGGCCGCCCACGGCCTGCCGGACGCCACGCAGCGCGTCGCCCACGCCCTGCTACGCCGGTCGCCCACCGCCCAGGGCGTGCACTACCGCGCCACTCGCCAGGAGCGCGCCCTCGTGCCGCCGCACAAGCGCCTGCACAACGCCGGCCGCGGCCGCGGCCTGCCCATCGGCAACCTCTCCAGCCAGTTCTTCGCCAACGTCTACCTCGACCGGCTGGACCAGTTCGTCAAACACCAGCTGTGCGCCAAGCGCTACATCCGCTACGTCGACGACTTCGTGCTCGCCCACCACGACCGCGCCCAGCTCGAGCAATGGCAGCACGCCATCGAGCGCTTCCTGCACACCGAGCTGCGGCTGCGCCTGAAGCCCGAGGTCAAGCTGCAGCCGCTGAGCACCGGCATCGACTTCCTCGGCTACATCGTCCACCCCACGCACACCCGCGTCCGGCGCCGCGTCATCAGCCACGCCCGCGAAGCCCTGCACCGCATAGAGCGCGACCACCTGCGCGGCAACCGCCTGCTGCTCACCCCCGAACAGCTCCGCCGCGCCGTGTCCACCTGGCACAGCTACCGCGCCCACTTCCGGCACGCCAACGCCCGCGCACTCGTTGACGGCTTCCACCGCCACCACCCCTGGCTGCACGCCATCACCGCGCGGCGCCGCCTCGACTACCAGCTCGAAGGGCGGCGCATTGCCATTCCTGTATCGGAGCATCGCCCATGACCACCGCCCCCGAAATCCTCCAGGCCGGCATCGACGCCATGGCCGACCGCGCCGCCACCCGCGACACCGACGCCGAGCGCTCCATGGCCCGCGCCGTGGCCACCTACAACGCCCTCACCGGATCTCACCTCACCGAGGTCGACGGCTGGCAGTTCATGGTGTGCCTGAAGATGGCCCGCAGCCGCGGCGGCGGACACAACCCGGACGACTACATCGACGGCGCCGCCTACGCCGCGCTAGCGGGTGAGGCCGCGCATTCCGCGAGCTTGGGGCCCTACGCCGTTTTGGCGCGGGAGTATGAACGCAGAGAACAGGCGCGGGATACGGTTGTGCCTGCCGAGGTGAATCGGCGGCTCAACGCACTCGAAGCTGTCGCGCACAAGCCGGTGCCGGTGATCGAGGCGAATGAATTGGAGGCACGGCTGAACTCGATCGAAGCGGCGATCGGGGCAGCGAGGCGCGGCAGGGCGGGTGAATCGTGAGCTACATGCACCCCAACACCGAGCGCTACCCGGTGACCCCGTTCGCCCACGCCGGCGACCTGTACTGGTGCCAGCTGGTCGAGCACAACACCGGCGACCTGCGCATCGGCCCGCTCGGCGAGGACCGGCCGGCCGACGACGCCGACGGCCTGCGCCACGCCGCGCTGCGCGCGCAGCTGGAAGCCGGACAGACGCGGGAGACATGACCATGCCCCAGCAGACGAGCCCCATGGACCGCCTGGTCCACGCCCTCGCCCAGCGCGCCGCGCGGGATTATCTGCGCGACCAGGCCCAGCAACGGCGGGAAGAATCCGGCGACCGCACGAATCGGGCTACGTTGCCTGATCGGCGCAACGCGGCCTAATCTCCGCCCGATGCGCATAGCCGCCTACGCCCGCTACAGCAGCGACCAGCAGCGCGAGTCCTCTATCGAGGACCAGCTGCGCAACGTCGCCGCGCACTGCGAGCGCATGGGCTGGGCGGAGCCGATGGTCTACACCGACAGCGCCATAAGCGGCGCCCGCAAAGACCGCCCCGGATACACGCAGCTGCTGGCGGACGCCGGCCGCTTCGACGTGCTGGTGGTGGACGACCTCAGCCGCCTCAGCCGCGACAGCGCAGAGCTGACCATGGCCATGCGCCGGCTGCGCTTCGGCGGCGTGCGTGTCGTCGGCGTGTCGGACGGCGTCGACACCGAGCGCAAGTCGCACAAAGCCGAGGTCGGCCTGCGCGGCCTGATGGGCGAGATGTACCTCGACGACCTCGCCGAGAAAACGCACCGCGGCCTGTCCGGCCGCGCCCTCGCCGGCGCCAGCGCCGGCGGCCTGCCCTATGGCTACACCGTCACCAGCACCGGCGAGCGCGCCATCCACCCGGAGCAGGCCCAGGTCGTGCGCCGCATATTCGCCGACTACCTCGCCGGCAACAGCCCCCGAGCGATCGCCGCCGCCCTGAACGCGGAAGGCGTCCCGACCGGCCGGCGCGGCAAATGGAGCAACACCACAATCTACGGCGACCGGCGGCGCGGCATCGGCATCCTCGTCAATCCCATGTACGCCGGCCGCCTCGTCTGGAACCGCAGCCAGTGGATCAAGCACCCCGAAACCGGACGGAGGGTTCGGCGCGAGCGGCCCGAGAGCGAGTGGATCATCCACGAGCGCCCCGAGCTGGCCATCATCGACCGCGAAACCTGGGACGCCGTCCAGGCCCGCATGCGCGGCGCCGGCCGCGCCACCCAGGCCAAGGGTAACGGCGGCAAGGGCAGACCGAACAAGCACCTGCTCAGCGGCCTCATGCGCTGCGGCAACTGCGGCGGCCCTATGGTCATCATCGACCGCTACCGCTACGGCTGCACCCACGCGAAAGAGCGCGGCACCTGCGCTGCCCCGGTCCGCGTCGCCAAGCGCGCCGTCGAGGACGCCGTGCTGCAAGGCGTGCGCGAGGACCTGCTCACCGAGGAACGCTTCCAGCAGTTCGCAGACGCCGCGCGCCAGGCCATCGGCCAGCAGGCGCCCGACCTCACCGCGCTCGAGCGCGCAATGCACGACGCCGAGCGCGAGCGCGACAACATCATGACCGCCATCCGCCAGGGCATCATCACCAGCACCACCCGCAGCGAAATGCTGGCGGCCGAGGATCGCGTCGAGCAGGCCAAGCAAACCCTCGCAGAAGCCCAGGCCTACCAACCCGCCCAGCTACTCCCCCGCGCCCGCGAAGTCTGGCGCCGACTGACGGCCGAGCTGTCGGACGTCAGCCGCGACGAACACGCAGCCAGAGAAGCCCTGCAAGAGCTGCTGGGCGAAATCACTCTCAGGGACGAAAACGGCG
This sequence comes from Algiphilus sp., assembly GCF_023145115.1. Taxonomy (NCBI): domain Bacteria; kingdom Pseudomonadati; phylum Pseudomonadota; class Gammaproteobacteria; order Nevskiales; family Algiphilaceae; genus Algiphilus; species Algiphilus sp. The sequence goes on along the minus strand of NZ_JAGLEJ010000033.1, from coordinate 66 downwards.
AGCTGCACGCAGAACTGGGCGCTCAAGCCGGTCAGATAAATGTGGTAGCGGGGGCAGGATTCGAAC